>NZ_JALKFW010000003.1:0-158965 GCF_023243055.1 Frankia sp. AgPm24
GGTCGGGTCGGGTCGGGGGTCGGGTCTGGGCGGAATGGGTGCGGTGGTGGCGCCCGGGTTGCTCTGGCCGGAGTGTTGGCATTGCGGGCGGGCATGTGGATGGTCTGCCGATACCGGGGCGCGGGGGTGGTCGGGTGGTGCTTCGCCCGGGTGGATCGATCGCCGATCGGTTCTGCGTCGAGAGAGGGGGTGGAACCGGCCTGTCGACATCGTCAGGATAGTGCCGTCGAATGCGAATATCGAACATGTGATCGATATCATGGGCTCTGCTCCCGTGCTCGCGGAAGTGGTCGTCAATGGGAGCCGAGTCGGGTCGGATGGTCGATGAACCCGCGTCGGCCGAGTCACTGTCGGGCTGCGCGTCGGGCGGTGGTTCGGAGTCGGTGCACAGAGTGCTGGCGGGGCGGGTATGCTGAGTGCCCTTAGGTCGGGTCCGCTGTGTTGGTGGTGGAGTGGTACGGGCTGTCACGGCGGGGACAAAGTCTTTCTGGTGTTGCTGAGGTGAGTCGTGAGTACAGGTAAGGTTCTTCGGTTCGATCAGGTTCGTGGCTATGGTTTCATCGCCCCGAGCGACGGCGGCGACGATATCTTTCTCCACGCGAACGATCTTCTGGTGGAAAAGCATCTTGTCGTGCCGGGTGTCCTCATGGACTTCAAGGTGGAAGAAGGCGAACGCGGGCTGAAAGCCAGTGCGGCCCGCATCGTGGGGTCGGCGCCGGAGCCGTCCGTGTCCCCGATCGCGCCGGTGCGGGTTGTCTCGCACGCGGAGGACGCCGACGGGTTGTGTGACGTCCTGCCGGTCGGGGAGCTCACGCAGGAGGTCACCGAGACGCTGCTGCGGGTCGACCCGGCGTTGACGAGCACGCAGATCGTGCGGATTCGCGCCGAGCTCATTCGGATCGCGGAACGCTACGGCTGGGTCGAGAACTGATCCGGTCGCCGCGTTGGCGGCACGGTCAGAGCAGGGCCGTGCCGCTCAGGCAGGTGATGGTCGCACCCGCCACCCAGACGGTCCCGTCGGGGTCCACGGTGATCCGTACCCGTCCGGCGCGGTGAAGGGCCGCACCCTGGCTGACGGTGTAGGGCGGGTGGGCCCGTCCGGTGGCGATCAGCCACTGGGCGACGGAGGCGTTCAGGCTGCCGGTCACCGGGTCCTCCACGGTGACGCCGCCGCCGCCCAGGAAGGCGCGGACCTCGAAGGCGGTGGGTGAACCCGGCGGCCAGGGTCCGACCACACCGATGCTCCCGTCGACATCACGGGGCCGTAGGGCGAGGACCGCCTCGGCGCTGTCGAGCAGGACCGCGATCCAGCCCGGTCCGTTGTCCGCCCAGGCGGCGTCGACGATCTCGTCCGGGGGGATGCCCAGCATCGTCGCGAGCCCCGCAAGCAGACCCGGGTCGACGGGTCCGGTGCGGCGCGGCGGTGGTGCGGCGAAGGCCAGTCCGTCCGGGGTGCGGCGCAGTGGGATGAGTCCGGCGGCGCATTCCTGACGGAAGCGCGTCCGGCTGGCCGCGTCAGCCTGGGTCTCGAGCCAGGCATGGCAGGTCCCGAGGGTGGGATGGCCGGCGAAGGGCAGCTCCGTCGACGCGGTGAAGATCCGCACCCGGTAGTCCGCCGAGGGCGAGGTCGGGGGCAGGACGAAGGTCGTCTCCGACAGATTGGTCCAGCGGGCGAAGGCCTGCATGGTCGCGGTGTCCAGGCCGGTCGCGTCCAGAACCACGGCTACGGGATTGCCCAGCAACGGCGTCGTGGTGAAGACGTCCACCTGACGAAACGGCCGCGCCGTCGGCGTGCGGGTCGGCTCCTGCGAGCTGACGGCGGACTGGCCGGGTGGTGCCGGGGCGGGGTGGTCGCCGTCCACATCCGTCATGGTCAGAAGCGTAACCAGGGCTGAGCACGGTGGGTGTCGATACCGGCCAGCCGGTCACCCGCGCGGCTGGCGGTGCGCCACGCCACGCCACGCCGGGGCACACACCAGCGTCACCTTCGTTCGCCGCGAGGGGCCGCGCTGTTACTGTCCGCCACCATTACGTGCTGGCAGTGATGGGGTGGAGGGTCGCGGGTGCGCGCTCGGAGGTTGGTCGCGTCGGCGGTGGGCGCGCTGGCGCTCGTGTTCGGCGGGGCGACGACGGTTCAGGCGGCATCGCCGCCGCTGGTCACCGGAGTGCCGGCGCCGCAGGTGCGTCCGCCCACGGTGTCGCTGGACACCTGCTCCACGCAGCTCTACCAGCAGGACGCGCGGCTGGGGCCGGCGAACCTGCCGCTGCTCGGCGAGGTCGGGCATCAGCTCTACTTCTGGTCGCGCACCGGGGATTTCCCGCAACAGCGATTCCTGCAGGTCTTCTGGGACCCGGCGTTCGCCGGCTGGCGCTACCCGCCGCAGGACGGCTTCGTCCTGCGGCCGGACGGCTCGCCGGTGAAGGCTGTGACCGTCCTCGCCCCGGGGTCGGACGTCGACCGCTACGGCGCCGAAGGCGGCCGCTATCTGGCGCCCGCGCACACCCCTTACCGTGAGCGTTCGATCCCACCGTCGAGTCTGGTGGACAGCCCGGCGGCCGGCTGCGACTACCACGAGTACCGGATCCTGCGGCCATTCGCCGTCTACGGCGGCCCGATCGCGGGCTGGTTCGGGCAGCCCGGCGGCGGACTTCAGTACCAGCTGGACGGGACCCTCATTCCCGGTGCGCCGGCGCGGGTGGACGTCTCCTGGTTGCTCGGCCACGGCTTTCTGTACCGGGAGCGCTGACAAGCTCCGGTGGATGTTGTGAACACCTTCGGCGGATGCCGGGAAGACCGGCGATGGCTGACGGATGCTGTGGCCGTCCTGGCCGGAGGTGGCCGGTCGAGATGTGGATTGCTGGTCCGAACGTTCGGAGCCTGTGCTAGCTTCAACCCGCATCTGCGGATTAGATGTCGGCCTTCAATCCGCAGATGCTGGCTGGTAGCCGAGAGTGCGGCCCAGTGATCGGCGACAGTGGCCAGAGGCCGGGGCTGTGGGACGAGAGACATCGAGCAGGTACACACCGAGCACGTCGGTGAGATGAACCGGCGCGGCGACGCCACGTCCGGGGGCGGCCACCGCGCGGTGCTGTGGCTGCTGCTCGGCGTTGTGCTGCTGTCGTCGTCGGCGTTCGGGGTGCTGCTGCTGCTCGGCCCGTTCGTGAAGACGGTCGGTGGCACCGAGCGGACCTACGGGGCGTTGTGCGCGGCGGCGGCGATCCCCACCGCGATCGCCCTCGCACTGCTGCTGCGCCATCCGCGGGCGGTGGCACCGAACCTGCTGCTCGGCGGATCATGCCTGGTGTACACGGCGGCCGCGGTGCTCGCGGCCAGCGTGCACTCCCAGGGGCCGGCGCTGGTGGTCGCCGCGATCGTGCTGGGCACCGCCTGGGCGGTCACCTACACGGCCGCCCCGATGATCGCCTCCGAGCTGTCCGACGACCGTAACCGCGCCACGCTGATCGGCTACGCCACCGGGACCATCCAGGCCGGTTTCGGTATCGGGCCGGTGCTCGGGAGCGGGCTGCGCGACGCGGGCCTGTCCTACCAGCATGTCTTCCTGGTCGGTGCGGGCCTGGCGCTGGGGGCCGCGGTGCTGGTCGTCCCGCTGACGGTGCAGCTGCGCCGGCTGGCGGCGGCGAACGCGGCCCGGGCCACGGCCGCGCCAGCGGTGTCTACATCCGGGTCGCAGCCAGCGCGGGCGGGGGGCACACCGGCCGGCGACGACGGTGGTGCTGGCAGGGACGTGCGGCGGATGCTGCGCTCGCCGAGCGTCGTGCCGCTGACGATGGTGCTGCTCAGCGCCTGCGTGTTCACCACGATGAACAGCTTCCAGACCACGTTCGCCGACAGCCGGCACCTCGACTTCGACGTGTTCTACGTGACCTACACGATCGCCGTCATCGCGGTCCGGCTGGGCCTGGCGCGGAGGCTCTCCGACAGCGCGTCCGACCGGGTCGTCGCCCTGACCACCCTCGGGATGACAGCAGCCTCGGTCGCCTTCGTGTTCGTGGGGTCCAGCCCGGTGCTGTACTGCCTCGCCTCGCTGCTGCTTGGCTGCACCTACGGTCTGGGGCTGCCGGCCTTCCAGGCCCGCGCGGTCAACCTGGCCGGCCCGGCCGAACGGGTGCGGATGCTGCCGATGGCCGGGCTGCTGTTCGAGGTCGCGATCCTCGCGTTCCCGATCGTCGCTGGCGCGGTGGTGGACAGCCACGGTTACCGCGGGCTGTTCGTGTTGCTCATCGGGATCACCAGCGTGGTGACCGTGCTCGGCCAGGTGCGCGGTCAGGCGCGGCCTCCGGCCGTCGGTGCGTCGGCGCCGGATCAGCCACCGCGGCCCGCGGCCGATCCGGCGGCCCCGGTCAGCCAACCGGCCGGCGCGCCCCGGAACTGACGGGAAGGACGGGCAGGTGTACTTCAGCGCGGACTACGCCCAGGCACGGCGTCGTTTTCTGGACGCGGCCGTCGAGCGCGGCGCGCAGCTCGCGTCCAGCACGTTGGACGGGCCGCTCGGCCCGTCCGGCGAGGCGCTGACCACCGACGTCGCCCGGATCGGCGCCGCCACGGGGCCGGCGGTGCTGGTCCTGGTCAGCGGGACGCACGGCATCGAGGGGTTCGCCGGGTCCGCCTGCCAGCTGCGTGTGCTGCGGGAGACGGCCTGGACGGACCTGCCGATCGTGTTCGTCCACGCGCTCAACCCGTTCGGCTTCGCCCACCGCCGCCGGGTCAACGAGGACAACGTCGACATCAACCGCAACTTCATCGACCACGACCAGCCGCCGGCGCCTCGCGGTTACGGTGAGCTGCACGACGCCCTGCTGCCAGGCGACTGGGAGGGCCCCGCCCACGCCGCGGCCGACACCGCCCTGTTCGCCCACGCCGACCGGCTTGGCCTGCGCGAGGTGCAGCAGCGGATCACCGGCGGCCAGTACACCCATCCGGACGGTCTCTTCTACGGTGGCTCGGCGCCGAGCTGGTCCCACCGCACCTGGCACTCCACCATCGGTACCTTCCTCACCGGCTACGAACGGGTCGCCTACATCGACCTGCACAGCGGCCTCGGTGCCCGCGGCGCCGCCGAGCCGATCTTTCGCGGCGGCCCCGATCCGGACGCTCCGCGCCGCGCCCGCGCCTGGTTCGGTGACGTCCTCACCGACTCCGAGGAGGGCACGTCCAGCTCCACGCCGATCGGCGGCAACTCCGCCCGTGCCCTGGTGGCACAACTCGGTGACTGGCCGTCCGGCGCCCCCGAGATCACCGCCATCACCTGCGAGTTCGGCACCCAGGACGGCCTGACGGTGCTGCGTGCCCTCCAGGGGGACAACTGGCTGTGGCAGCAGCGCGGCCCGGTCGACGAGGCCGGGCGCGCCCACATCGGCGACCTGATGCGGGCCGCCTTCAACCCGGACGACGCCCAGTGGCGCACCGACGTCCTCGACCACGGCCTGGACGTCATCACCCGCGCCGCCACCGGTGTGCGCGCCGCCGCCGACCTCCGCCGCTGACCGCTCCGGTCGGCGTCAGCGCGCGGACCGCCGGTAGGTCGGACGGTCCGCGCACGGTCCCGGCGGTGGGGTGCTGGTCAGGGTGCGGGTGGCGGGGCGCCGACGGTGGCGAGCGGGGACGGTCGGAAGACGGCGTCGTGCGCGGCGCGGGCGACGCCGGGGGCGTCCTCGGCGGTGACGAGCCGGTGTTCGAGCCGGCCGTCCGGGAACAGCGTGGTGACCAGACGTAGCTCGGGGCACGGCCGCAGGCCGCGGCCCCGCAGATCCCGGACCGTGTCGGCGAGGACCAGCGACGACCTGTCGGGTTGGACGACGACGGCGTCCGAACCCTGTGCGGTGAGTTCGGCGCAGAGGTCGTGGACGAGCGAGGCGGCGCCGGTCCAGACCGCACCGTGGGTGTGGACGAGCACGGCCGCCGCACTGGTGGCGGCCGTACCCACGATCGAATGGACTCGGCCCTCGGGCAACAGCGAGCGGCAGTGGATCTCCACCTGGTGGCGGCGGGCCCAGTCGACGGCGCTGTGGTGCAGGACCTTGGCGCCGTGGCGGGACATCGTGATCATCGTGTCGTGGTCGACGGTGGCCAGGGTGCGGGCGGTGGGAACCAGACGGGGGTCGGCGGTGCAGATACCGGGGGAGTCGGAGAAGATCTCGCAGGCCGGGGTGCCGAGTGCGATGGCGGCGGCGATCGCGGACAGGTCCGAGCTGTTGCGGCCGAGCATCACCGGGTGGCCGGTGGCATCCAGGGCCTGCCCACCGGGGACGACCAGCACCGTCCCGGCAGGCTGCCCGGCCAGGCGCGCGGTGAGCGCGGACGGGTCGATGGCCCGCAACTCGGCGCTGTGCGGCTCGCCGGCGCCGAGCAGGCCCGCGTCGGCGGGGCCCAGCGGCAGTGCGGTGAGGCCCGCGTCGCGCAGCGCGGCGGTCATCACCGCGACGTTGACGGTCTCACCGGTCATGAGGGCCGCGGCGAGCAGTTCCCGGTCGGGGTCGGGGCTCACGGCCCGCACCGCGTTCGAGAGCCGATCGGTCTCCCCGGCGACCGCGCTGACCACGACGACCGCCCGCCCCCGGCCGGACGTGCCGGCCGGATCGCCGGTGGTGTCGTCGAAGGCGGCTGGGCCCCCCGTGCGCAGCCGCTCGGCGATGTAGGTGGCGATCCGGCGGTGCGCGCCGGGGGCGGCGAACGCCGCCCCGCCGAACTTCAGCACGAGCGTCTCGGCCGAGGCCGACTCGTCCCCGAGGTCCGATGCGGCCGTCAGCTCAGTGGTCAGCGCCACCAGGGCGTCCCGGCGGCGAGGGCGACGATCTGGAGGGCGTTCAGGGCGGCGCCGACGGTCAGGTTGTCGGCGACGACCCACATCCACAGGGCGTGCGGGTCATCGGGGTCGGAGCGGACCCGGCCGACGTGCACGAGGCGGCGTTCGGTCGGTGAGGAGCACACGAACCGTGGCATCGGATAGGCATTCGCGGGGCTGCCCCCAGGCTCGGGATCGCCGTAGACGCGCAGGTCCGGCGCGGCGCGCAGGGCGGCACGGGCATCCTCGGGGCGGACGGGGGCGGTGAAGGTGACGTGCACGGCCTCGGAATGGCCGTTGATGACGGCGACCCGCACCGCGGTCGCGGCGACCCGCAGACCCGGCAGATCCATGATCTTGCGGGGTTCGCGGCGCAGCTTGCGTTCCTCGTGGGAATGGCCGTCGTCATCGCGCAGGCCGATCTCGGGGATCAGGTTGAACGCGAGCGGCGGGCCGAACCTGCCGGCGGTGGTGTCCGCGGGGTCGGCGCCGTCGAGCAGGCCGCGGGTGGTGTCGGCGAGCTGTTCCAGGCCGCGCAGCCCGCCGCCGGACGCCGACTGGTAGCTGGACACGATCACCCGGTCGATCTCGCCGATGTCGCGCAACGGATGCAGCGCCCGCACCAGCTGGATCGTCGAGCAGTTCGGGTTGGCCACGATCCCGCGGGCCGGCCTGGTGGCCAGGGCCTGCGGGTTGACCTGCGGGACGACGAGCGGCACGTCGTCGTCCATCCGAAAGGCCGAGCTGTTGTCGACGACGAGCGCACCGGCCGCGGCGACGATCGGGCCGTAGGCGGTGCTGATCGGGGCGCCGGCGCTGAACACGGCGACGTCCACCGTGGACGGGTCGAACTCCTCGAGCGCGACCACCGGTTCGACCTTCAGGTTCAGGCCGAGTTCCGCGCCGAGGTCGCGCCCGGCCGACCCGCCCGAGGCCACCGGCACCACCCGGTCGACCCCGGGTACCAGGCCCGAGTCCAACAGGGTCAGGCACTCCCGGCCGACGACTCCGGTCGCGCCGATGACGGCGATGTTCACGTGCGATTCCCCCTGGTAGATCGATGACGAGGTGCTGTGCTGTGATGCGCGGCCGCTCAGGCGGAGGCGTCGGTGTCGGTCTCGACGGCCTTCTCGTCGGCGAAGTTGGCGTCGAGGTCGACCCAGCCGCCGTCGACGAAGAGGACCTCGCCGTTGACGTAGCTCGCGGCGTCCGAGGCGAGGAACACGGCGGGGCCGGCGATCTCGGCGGGCTTCGCCCAGCGGCGCAGCGCCACCTTCTCCGAGTAGGCGTCCGCCCAGGCCGAGGACGAACGGATCGGCACGGTCAGCGCCGTCTCGACCGGGCCGGGGGCGATCGCGTTGACCCGGACCCCCATGGGCCCGAGTTCGGCGCCGAAGACCCGCACCATCTGGGCGAGCGCGGCCTTGGTGCCCGCGTAGATGACCTGACCGGGTTCGACGGCGCGGCTGGAGATCGACGAGATGACGATGATGCTGCCGCTGCCCTGCACGGCCATGATCCGTCCGGCGCCGCGCAGGACGTTGAAGGAGCCGCGCAGGTTGACGTCGGTGACGGCGGTGTACTCGTCGTCGGTGTAGTCGATGAGCGGCTTGCGGATGTTGATGCCGGGGGTGCCGACGGCGATGTCGAGCCGCCCGTGCTCGGCGGCGACGCTGGTCAGCAGCGTGTCGACATCGGCGGAGAGCCGGACGTCCGTGGTGGTCGCCTTCGCGGTGCCACCGGCGGCGACGATGGTGGCGGCGGTCTCCTCGACACCGGCGGTGTCGATGTCACCGCAGTCGACGGTGGCGCCCTGGGCGGCCAGGCTGATCGCGATCGCACGGCCGATACCGGACGCGGCGCCGATGACCACCGCGACCTTGCCTGTCAGATCCAGCACCTGTGCTCCTGTGTCCTGGGACCCCACCGTGTTGTTGGGCGACGGCGGTGGGGTCGGGGTGGGTGAAAGAAGAACCGGCCAGTGTTCGGGGCGGTTACGCGGAGCGGGCGGAGGCACGCGTGGACCGGTGGTTCTGGTCGGTCCGGCGAACGAAGTTCGCCATGATCGCCTCGACGGTCTCCGCGGGAATGCGCACCACGCACAGAACGCGGTCGCCGGGCTCGGTGTGCCGTTCGAAATGGGCGTTGACCCGGGCGTCGTCGCAGCGTGGACGGGTGCGGTACAGGTCGCGGGGCACGCCGATGCCGGTGAGACGCCCGCTGGAGGCAGCGAAGGGCGCGTGCGGGGCGAGAGCGGCCGCGATCTCGCGGGCCAGCGCCATGACCCGCGGTTCGCGGCCGCCCGCGCCCTCCCCCCCACCATGGCCAGCGCCGCCCGTCGCCACCGCACCCCCCGCCCGGGCCGTATCTGTCTCCGGGGCCGTATCTGTCTCCGGATACAGGGCGGCGCCGGGCAGTTCGCCGTAGGAGCGCATCGCGCAGTAGGCGACGGGGTTGTAGGTGCGCAGCGCCGCCAGGTAGGGGAAACCACCGGTGACGATGACCTCCTCGAGCAGCGCCAGCCAGCTGGTGGCGAACACCTGGCCGCCGCGCAGCCGGGCGCCGACGAACTGGATGCCGATGTGCAGGAACGGCTGGCCGGACGCGGTGGCCGCCCAGCTCGCACCGAGCGCCGACACGGGTGCGCCGCTGTCGCGTTCGACGCCGACGACCAGATGCTGCGCCTCGCGCAACAGGTCGGGCCGGGCCTCGAACAGGGCGTCCATCCGCAGGTCGGGCAGGGCGGCGGTCAGGCCCGCCCGCAACCAGTGATGCTCAGCCTCGCTGAGCGGGTCGGTGTCGCGGGAGAACCGCACGACGTTGTACGCCGACGCCTGGCCGGTGGGGGGCTCGTCGAGACGGGGCATGACGGTCCGCGACGACGGTAAGTCGGGCATCGTGGCCTGACCGGCCGCCGCGCTCAGGCGAACCGACCGGCGAGCGAGCCGGCGGCCTCGAAGGAGTTCTTCGCCGGGGCGACCACGGCCTGGTAGAGCTCGAGGAAGTAGGCCACCCACAGGTTCGCGACGATCCTCATGTGCTGGATGACCTTCGCCTCGTCCTCGGTGGAGGACACCAGTGAGGTGAGCACACCCCAGACGAAGTCGGCGTGCTCGTCGTCGATGTCGGTACCGACGTGGCGGCGGGCGCCGGCGACCTTCTCCCGGCCGAGCTTCTCCTCGAGGTTCTTCACCCAGGACGGCTGCGTCTTGGTGGTCGTGTACTCGACGAAGTACACGCTGCACAGCAACGCCAGCGGGGTGCCCTCGAACTCCATGCCGTACTGCAGGTAGCCGGTGAGCAGTTTGGTGGCCTGGAACGGGTCGGTGGAGTAGATCTCGTCCTTGGTGACACCGATGCGACCGAGGTCGCCGGCGAACCACTCGTCGTGGAGCATCTCGTCCTCGACGTAGTGGGCCCAGGCGGCACCGCGGACCGGGTCACGCTTGGTGAAGTAGTTGATGGCCAGCGCGTCGATGGTGCGCTTGCGGCGCAGGCGCAGGATGGTCTCGATGTTGTGGCGCTTGTAGTACTCGAGGTTGAGCTCCTCGCCGCGGGCCTGGTGGTCCGCGTAGGGGATCTCGGCGTAGAACTTGTTGATCATGGCGTCGAGCAGGTCGTCGACCTGCGTGCGCAGCGCGCCGAGATCGGCGGTGCGGGCGGCGGCGGCCGCCCGCGGGTCTCCGTACCAGCTGCGCGGGTCGTCGGTCATCGCGAGGGGCTCCTTCCGGGCGGGACGGTGACAGGTAGGCGGTTCAGCAGCCGCAGGTGGGGGTGCGGCGCCGGTTGAGCCGCCGGACGGGCGTCGATCCGGAGGCGCGCGCGGCGCAGACCGGGGCCTCGGGGCCGGCGATCCGGGCGCCGGTGGCCGCATCGGTGATCACCGTGTCGGCGCAGGTGAAGGTGAGCGCGTACCGGGTCGTCGGGGTGAGGCCGAAGCCGAGGTGGACGGTGCCGTCGGCGCCGCCGAACATCTCGTTGAGGCCACAGTTGCCGGGCTGCTGGACGAGTTCGGGGTTCAGGCCGATGCCGAATTCCCAGACGATCCGATAGGACTCGTCGGCGGCGTAGAGCTTGCCGAGTGCGTCGACGGCACGTTGCCCGGCCGGGTCGATGGCGCGTACGTCGGTGACCGCACCGTCGGCGAGGTCGAGCACGATCGTCGCGTCGCGCAGCACGTCGAGGTCGGCGAACAGCTCCGCCTGTTCGCGCAGGACCGCCGGGTTGTCACCGCGGTGCACGATCGGCGCGCCGCGCAGGGCGATGCTGCCGCGCAGGGCGAGCCGGCTGGACGTGTCGAAGCGGTAAAGTCCGGTCGGCGCGGCGCTGGCCTCCCCGGACGGCGCGATCTGCTGCTCGCCCGGACCGAGCACCCCGGCCTGCTGGTTCCACTCGTAGTCACCCGAGATGCCCAGGCGGGCGGAGGCGTGGCCGGCGTGGTCGGCCAGCAGGACCTCGTCCGCGTCGCCGAGGGCCTCGAACAGCCGGTCGGCGCGAGCCTCGAGCGTGCCGCTGTCGGTGCGCTGCACGACGTCGAGGAAGTAGGCGACGTGCGCGTCGGTGACCGGGGTGGAACCGCAGGGCATCGCCGCCAGACGCCGCCCCGGCCCGATCTCGTCGGGTTCGGGGGAGACCAGGAAACGGTCGGGGCAGACGACGAACACGTCGGCCTCGACGGGCATCCCCGGCGCGCGCAGGGCGTTGGCCAGGCTCTGGTCGGCCTCGATCGTGCGGTGCACGACCTCGCGGTAACGCTCGCTTGTGGCCACGGCGAAGTCGGCGGCCCGGTCGGCCTGGGTGAGCAGGCAGAACGTGTTGTGGGGGCCGGGGAACTCCCGATGGGAGTCGGGACGCACGACGAACTGTGCCATGGGGGGGACCACCAGGATGCGCGACGCGACGGAGAACGGGATGGTAGGTGACGGATGGCTTTGACGCGTGGCGGGACGACCGGAGGGGACGCGGTGAACATTCCTGGGACTCGGGGCGCAACGCTGCGCGTTGCGCCCCGAGTCGGGGTGGGCTAACCCGGTCCAGTCAACCCACCCCTACCCCGCGGCATCTCAGCCGAGGAGGGTGCCCAGGTAGCGGTCGTTCTTCTTCACCTGGATCTTCTTCTGCGCGACCTTCTCCACAGTGATCACCTCCTTCCGGTTATCCACGGTAGTGCGGTGAGAGACGAGGAGAACCTCGCCCCGACCCGGTCAGGTGGCCAGACCAACCGGACTTCTTGGGGTCGCCGTCGACGCGGCGGCGTCGGTCGGCGTGCCGAGCATGATGTCGCCCTGGTCGTTTCGGACGACGGTTCCCGGCGAGATGATGTCGAGGTGGTACTGCGTGAACGGCGTGAGCCCGATCCCCCAGTGGAGGCAGCCCTGGGTTCCGCCGTAGACCTCGTTCATCGCGTGATTACCGGGAAGAATGTTCAGGGTGGTGTTCAGCGCGTGGCCGATCTCCCAGACCAGTCGGTATCGGGAGTCTACCGTGAAGAGCGCCTCGAACATTTCCAGAATAACATGCCCACCCGGGTTCGGGGAAGACGTTTCTGTGATGAGTCCGTTTTCCACGTGGGCGATCACGGCGTACTCGCGCATCGGCCAGAACTTGCCGTGAATACGCTCCTGGTCGTTCCGGGAGAACGACGGGGTGCCCGAGTGCAGGATCGGGTACCCCTGAAAGACGATATCGCCGTCGAGCGGCAGGCGCAGGTAGTCCTCAAAAGACCGGATCTCGATCGGCAGTACGCTGATCTCACCGGCGGGCACGATCTGCTGCTCGCCCCAGCCGACCAGCCCGGCCTGCTGGTTCCAGACCAGCTCCCGGTCGAACAGGCGCAGCACCGCCACGGTGCCGTACCGGTCGTCACGGTACTCCAGGGACTCACCACGTTCGGCGAGCTCGAAGAAGCGGTCGGAGAACTCCTCCTGGGCCTGCGGGTCGGTCGCTTCGACGCAGGTCAGGAAGTGTTTCAGGGTTTCGAGGTCGGTCGGGGTGGAGTTGCAGGCCATGCCGAGCAGCTTGCGTCGCGGGCCGAGCACGTCCACCGGCGGTGACTGGAAGAAGGCCTCGGGCGACATGACCAGCACGTGCGCCTGCTCGGGTACCTCCTCGCGCATGAGACGGGCGAACTCGTCCTCACCACCGCGGAAGTCGATGATGCGATAGTCCACGTAGGCGGCGTCCCGGACGAGGCGGACCCTGTCCATGAGGCTGGCATTGGTCACGAGACAGAAAACCGTACCGGCGGGATCGCCGAACTGGCGTATCCGGGACGGATCAACGACGATCTCGGACGAGGTCATCTCTTCTCCAGTGCACTTCGCAGCGTGCGGTGAACAGAGTGAACCAGATGTGCTGTCGGGTCCGGTGCGAGCGCGGTCACGGTGTTGTGCCAAGCTGGGCGGAAATGCCGTCCGACGCGCAGGGGTGCTGGGCTGTCGGAGTGCTCCGGGGTCGCACTTGTTCGCGAACCGCGCTGACCGGTGAACCGTACTGACAGGCACACCACGCGCGGCCGGTGAACCAGATTCGACTGGTGCGGCATGCTCGGCTGGTGAATCGCGCTGATCCGTGAACCGGTACGGACCCTCTGGAAAAAACTATAACGTGGTCTGGATTCCGGTGGAAGCGGTTTCGGGAAATCAATCGGGGTTACTTTGCGATGACCGTCGTGAACTGCTGGTCGCGACCATTCGTCGGCCGGGAACGGCACATGCGTCGGTCGGCATTGACCGCACCGCGGTGAATGGCCGGGTGGCCGCGAACGGCGGGGGCAGGGCCGCCGGGCCCGGTACTGTGCTCGCCGGGCGGCGGCTGGGAGCACCGCCGGGCCCGGGCCGTCCCGCGGGACTCAATCCCCGCTCCGCGCGACCGAGCCGGGGCCCAGGCCGGAGCCGGGGCCCGCGCCGGACGGGCGCACCATGCCCGACGGGCTGGTGGGGATCGGGACACAGGTACGGATGTCGCGCCGGCCGTGGCCGGGCGGCAGGGTCACGCCGGTGACGTGCACGGGGACGCCGTACAGGTCGCTGAGCCGTTCGCCGGTGACGACATCGTCGGGATGACCGTCGGCGATGACCACCCCGTCGCGCATCAGCACCGCCCGGTTGGAGTACGTCAGGGCATGTGAGGGCTGGTGGGTGGTCATGATGATGCAGTGCCCCTCGCGGGCCAGTTCCGCGACGACGAGCAGGGTACGGACCTCGTTGCCGTAGTCCAGGGCGGCGGTCGGCTCGTCGAGGATGAGGATCCCGGCCTGCTGCACCAGCGCCCGAGCGAGCAGGACGAGCTGACGTTCGCCGCCGGAGAGCGCGGCGAAGGATCGTTCGGCCAGGCGTCCGATGCCGAGCCGTTCGAGCTGCTCCAGAGCCCGGCGGCGGTCGGTGACACCCGGTGCCTCGAGCAGCCCCAGGTGGGGGGTGCGGCCCATGACGGCGATGTCGAGCGCGGTGAACGGGAACGGCGACGAGGTGGACTGCGGCACGTAGGCGACCCGACGGGCGAGTTCACGCGGGGTGAACTCGCTGATATCGCGTCCGCCGATGCGCACGACGCCGCTCTGCGGGCGCAGCAGGCCCAGCAGGCAGCGCAACAACGTCGTCTTACCGGCGCCGTTGGGTCCGAGCAGGCAGCACACCTCGGCGGAGTCCACCGACAGGGACACGTCGACGATCCGGTGACCGTGCCGTCCGTACCCGAACGACAGGCCGCTGACCTCGACCTGCGGCGCCGAGGTGGCCGAGGCGGCCGACGGCGCGGCCGGGGCGACCCCCGGTGACGGCGACGGCACGGATGATTCCGGCGCCGCGGGCGTCACACTGGTCGCGTTCTCCGCTCCGGTCACAGCCATTGGCGTCCCGCCTTCGCGAGCAGTCCGACGAAGAACGGTGCGCCGATGAGTGCGGTCAGGATGCCCAGCGGCAGGTCGAGCGAGGTCGCGGTGCGGGCGACGTCGTCCACGGCCAGCAGGTAGGCGGCGCCGATGATGGCCGCGACCGGCAGCAGCCGGTTGAACGACGGTCCGACGACGAAGCGGGCCAGATGCGGAACGACCAGTCCCACCCAGCCGATGATGCCGGCGACGCTGACCGCGGTCGCGGTCATCAGGGTGGACGCACCGATGGTCAGCGTCCAGATCCGGGCCCGGTTGACGCCGAGCGAACGCGCCTCGTCGTCCCCGGTGGCGAGCACCGTCAGCTGCCAGCGCACCGCGTACAGGACGACCAGGCACACCGCGACGATGATCGCGGGCACGATCAGGCTGTGCATGCTGGCCCGGGCGAGGCTGCCGAACAACCAGAAGGTGATCTCCGGCAGGGTCGTCTCCGGGTTCGCGAAGTACTGCACGCTGGAGATCAGCGCGTTGAACATCGCACCGATGATGATGCCGCCGAGGACCAGAATGATCAGCGAGCCGCGGCCGACGAACCGGGCGATGGCCATCGACAGCGCCGCCGCCGTCAGCCCGCAGGCGAACGAGATGATCTGCAGCAGCGACGTGTCCAGACCGATCAGGATCGACACGGACGCGCCGAACCCGGCTCCCGCGGCCACCCCGAGGATCTCCGGGGAGACCAGCGGGTTGCGGAACATCGTCTGGTACGCGGCGCCGGATGACGCCAGCGCCGTACCCACCAGCAGCGCGGCGAGGATGCGCGGCATCCGGATGTCCATGACGACGGCCCGGTCCTGGCCGCCGACCGCGTCGCCGATGCCGAACAGCTCGTGGCCGAGGACCCGCAGCACCGTCCACGGGCTGAGGGTGAACCGTCCGAGCCCGAACGAGACCACCACCAGCACGATCAGCACCACACCGAGCGTGACGACCCGCATGTGGTCACCGATGGTGAGTCGCACCCTGGCGGTGGCCCGCTCGCGTCGTCCCTTCGCCGGAGCGGCTTCGGTCGCGGTGTCGGTCGCGGCGGTCAGATCCGCACCGGTGGAAGGGTTCGTGTCGGCGGTGGCGGCGGCCGAGGGCGGGGCGGGGCGGTTCATGACATCGCCCGGAAGGTCGCGGGCTGGGCGAGCAGCGGGACGACCTTGCCGGCGAACATCCGCACGGTGCTCTGCTGCATCGCCAGCGACGCGGTACCGCTGAACGACGGACGTAGGTTGATCCGTTCCACGCCGAGCGAGTCGCGCAGGAGCGCCATCCGACGGGCGACGGTGGTGGGGCTACCGATCACCGCGGTGTCCTCCTGGAACCGGGACGGATCGAAGTCGCTGTCGCCGACGATCTGGTGGCCGTGCTCGTCCCCACCGAGGGCGGCCAGGCGCCTGGTGAGGCGCACGACGATCGGGGTGGCCCGCTCCCGGGCGGCCTCGTCGCTCTCGGCGACCAGGCAGAACCGTTCGATCCGGATGTCGCTGGCCTGCCCACCGTGCGCGGTGTAGAGCGCGACGCAGGTGGCGATCGACGCGGTCGTCGTCACCGCGGGCAGGACCAGCCGGTGGCGGCGGGTGGCCGCCCAGATGATCGACTCCTCCGAGCGTGGGGAGATCTCGATCGGTGGGTGCGGCTGCTGCAGCGGGATCGGGCCGACCCGGTACTGCGTGCCGTCGGCGGCGCTGCGGGTCCGGCCGCGCCAGTAGCCGAGCAGCGTGTCGAGGGCCTCGGGCAGATCGGCGGCGGCCGGCTCCGTGCCGCCGCGGTAGGCGGCGGCGTAGGCGTCCACCGGCCAGCCGATGCCGAGGATGACCCGACCGCCGCTGAGGTGGTCCAGGGTGGCGAGGTCGGCGGCGAGCTGGATAGGGTCGTGCATCGACAGGTGCAGCGCGGTGAAGCCGAGGCTGATCCGGGTGGTGGCGGCGGCGACCGCCGCGGCCAGCGGAATCGGCGACGGCCGGGAGGTCACCGTGCGGGAGCCGACGGAGCTCAGGTGGCCGTCGGTGAACCAGAGACTGTCATAGCCGAGGGTCTCGGCGATCCGGGCGAGTTCCACCGTGGAGGTGGCACCGTTACCGCCGAGATCACCGCGTCCGCCGGGCAGGCCGAATCGCATCATCATGGTTGTGTCACTGCGCCGGGGGCGCGGCCCTTCCCGTCCAGAGGTGATTACCGGGAGCCGACCTGGAGGATCTGGTCGAGGTCGGCGTCGGTCACCTGGTAGTCGAAGAACTTCTGGTAGAAGGAACGCGTCTCGGCGCGGATGTCGACATCCTTGAACAGGTCAGGGTGCAGCATCTTCGCGATCCACTGGATCTGCAGCGCCTCCTCGGGACCGAACCTTTCCCACGGGTAGAGACCCTGCGGGTTGAGGTAGACGCGGTTCGTCTGGACGGCCTTCAGGCTCTTCCAGCCCGGGGCCTTCTCGAACTCGCTGATCACCGACCGGGCGGTGTTCGCCGCGAGCCCCTGGTCACCACCGGGGGTCTCGACCACGAGCACGTCCGGGTTCCACTGCAGCAACTGCTCCATGGTGACGGTGACGTGGGTGCCCTTGACGCCGCTGGCGGAGTCCGTGCCGCCACCGAGCCTGATCCAGCCGTCGATGAGGGACTTGCCGCCGTCCACCACCAGGGGCGGGTAGCTCGCGACATGCACCACGCTTGGTTTCTCGGTGTCCGGCAGACTCGCCAGCCGCGACTTCACCATCGCGAGCTTCGCGTTGACGTATTCCCCGTATGCCTTGGCCCGCGTCGCGGCTTCGCCGCCATAGACCTTTCCGGCGAGTTCGATGGACGGCACGAGCTGGTCGAAGGTGTCGAAGTCCATGTTCAGTGCGGGCAGCCCGGCCTGTTGGAACGGGGTGAGGGTGGCGCCGCCGTCGATCGTGGAAACGACGTCCGGCCTGAGTTTGAGCAGCTCCTCCATGTTCACCTTGCCGCCGCTGCGGAACAGCTCCGGCAGGTCGTTCACACCGGGGAACACCTTGCGCAGGAACGGAATCGTCTTGACGTTCTGCGGGATCGCCACGAGCTTCGGACCCACCCCGAGCATGATGTCGGTCATGGTATGGGCGGGGAACTGCTCGGCGATTCGGTTGATCCTGAGTGGGACGGTGACTTTCTCCCCGCTCATGGATGTCACGACCTGCGTCGTGGGTGCGGCACTCGCGGCCGTGGACGGACCCGAGGAGCCGGACGAGCCGCAGCCGGCGGCCAGCGCCAGCACCGCGGCGGCGGTCCCCAGGGCCAGTGGGCGGGGGCGCGTCAGGAGCGCTCCGGGCGTTGTCGAGGCCGCTGGCGCGGCCTGGCCGCGGGATACCGGACCCGCGGCGTCTCGGTGCCTGGCCGCTCGCGCGACGGTGTACCGGGAAAACAAGGTGGAGCCGGATGCCACGTCTTCGTCCCCCGAACGGGTGGATGCCGATGAAAGCAGAAGGTGAGTAACTCGACACTGACGGTGTGTCGCCATGCTGGGTGGCTGCGGGTCGGCGGACGGTGCTCCGGTGCACCTGAACTCCGCGAACGCGGCTGGGATGCACCATAGACCCCGCATCTGCGTCTGTCACGCAGCCAGAGATCCTGATCTGCGGATATGGACACCAGCGTGGCTCTGTGTGCCCGGGAGGGTCACCGGGCGGAGCGTTTTCCTCGTCCAGCTTGACGAGTCACCGAGAGTATCGGGGGGTGGAGTAAGAAACTCCTGCTACGAAGGGAATTCTTGCCTAGAAGTTCGGTGTATCAGTGCCGCGAGCGAAAAATTTTGCGCCTGGTTGTCGCGGTGAGTATCTGGACCTGAGAGTCCGTCACGTCACGTGCCGATGTCGCGTAACAGTGGAGTTTCCGCGTTGACCGGGCGACGTAACCTGCGCCGGTCGGAACACGCACGCGATGTGATCCGCGTCCTGCCCGCGCGGGACAGGGCGATCCCACGTCCGGCCAGGCCTGGGACGCGCGCCCGGCCGAACGTGGGACGGGTACTCAGCCGAACGCGGGGGAGATGCCCCAGGAGCCGCCGAAGGACTCCGCGGGGGCCAGCGTGCGCAGCCCCGCACCGCTGTTGAACGCGTTCGCCGGGCAGGTCAGCGGCTCCACCGCGATGCTGCGCCGCCGCTGCGCCGGCCCCAGGGTGTCCGCGGTGAAGACCTGCAGATACCCCCAGGCCTCGTCCATCCACACCGTGAGCGCGTCCCCGCCGGGGACCGCGAGCACCGCCCGCGCCCGTCCATCCGGATCGTGGGCGAGATCGGTGTAGCAGGTGTCCAGCACCAGTTCGCCGATCGGACGGGCGCGGCGGAAGTCGAACGAGCCCACGGTGGTGCCGGCCGGGCCGCCGTCGACCGGGTGGGCGTCGACGGGGGCCGTGCCGGTGGGGATCAGGCGGTCGTCGGTGAGCAGACGGGTGGCGGCGGGGACGGTGAGCGTCACCTCGTCCGCGACCTCGGCGCCGCCGCCCAGGCCCGCGACCGCGAAGTACGGGTGCACGCCCAGGCCCACCGGGGCGGGGCCGGCGCCCACGTTCGTCGCCGTGAAGGTCATCGTCAGCCCGTCGCCGGCGAGCCGGTAGTCGGCGGTGAAGGCGATGGTGAACGGATAGCCGCTCTGCGCCCGCAGCACGAACGACGCGCGCACCGCGTCCGGCGTGGACTGCTCGAGCTGCCAGGCCGACCAGCGGACCAGTCCATGGGTGGCGTTGCGCAGCGCCACCTCGTTCAGCGCGAGCTGATAGGTGGAGCCGGCGAACGCGTAGCGCCCGTCGGCGATCCGGTTGGGCCACGGCGCCAGCAACTGGCCGCGGCCGCGACTGGCCATCGCGTCAGGCGGATAGCCATCCAGGATGTGCCGATCGCCCACCTGGTACTCCCGCAGCCCCGCCCCGACCTCGGTGACGACCACCCGGGCGTCGCCGTGCACGAGCTCCGCCTGCCGTCCGGATGGCGCTACTGGCTGCATCAGGTCCTCCTTGACCGTGACCGCGTGCCTGACCTTGCCGCTGTGTCTGGTCACCAGTATTCGGGATGCCACCGGCATCTGGCCGATGGCATCCCGCTACCGGGCGCCCGGACCGGTGGGTCAGGGCCGGTGGGTCAGGGCCGGTGGGTCAGGGCTGGGCGCGCAGGTGCCGAACGGGATCGCCGAGGCGACGGGCGAGGTCCGGGAACAGGACGAGGGCGTTGCGGCGCTCGATGCGGCGCCGGGAGACGGCGTTCAACGCCGGGTCGGCGAGCAGGGCACCCTGCGCGGCGAGCACCGTGTCCGCGGGCACGGCGTTGTAGTCCGAGCCGTACAGGATGTGCTCGGCGCCGATCGCGGCCAGCAGGCTCGGCGTGCTGTACGGCGACATGGGAGCGGCCGTGTCCACGTGGAAGCGGTGCAGCGCCGCCCGCAGCACCCCCGGGTCGACCCCGTAACCGAACGCCTGACCAAGGTTCAGTCGCGCCGCCTGGAACGGAAGATATCCGCCGCCATGGGCAAGAATCCACTGGATGCGCGGATAACGGTCCAGATCGCCGCGCACGACCAGCTGGACGGCCGCGCGGGTCGTGTCGGCGAGAAAGTCGGCGACGAACGGCGGGATCGCCACCGATCCGGTCGCCGGCAGGTTGTACGGGTGGACGAGCACCACCGCGTCGCGCGCGTTCAGTTCGGCCATCATCGGCGCCAACACCGGATCGCCCAGATAGGTCAACCCGTCGTGCGCCATGAGCAGCACGCCGTCCGCATGTAGCACGTCGTACGCCCGGCGGATCTCCGCCACCGCGATCTCCGGTGTCGCCCGCGGAATACTCGCCAGCAATCCGAACCGGTTCGGCTGGGCGCGGACCAGATCGGCGAGCGCGTCATTGGCGATGCGGGCGAGCTCGGCGGCGAGCTCCGGCGTCGAGGTGAACTCGGCGGGAATCGCCGCGGACAGCAACGCCAGCTCGATCCCGGCCCGGTCCATCGTGTCGAGCGCGGCGTCCAGCGACCAGTTCGCGAACGGCGGCCCGCCGACCGGCGGCAACTGCCCATGTTCCACCAGCCATGCCCGCACCTGCGGCGGCATCGCGTGATGGTGTACGTCGATCCGCCCGCCCGCCGCCCCGCCGCCCTGGCCCAGTGCGGCGTCGCCGTCCTCCGTGGTGACGCCGCGGTCTGACAGGAATTCGCTGACCATGATTCCCCCGAATCTCCGTCGCCACCGCGTGACCGTTCTGCCGCAGTGACCTGGTCCTGGTACATCTGACCATCGGGGCTTCAAAGAAACGTCAACTCCGGCGTTGTATCCCGTCGCCGGACGGGATTTCGGCGTCAACCACCCTGACCGGTGACGTCGGCCATCCGGGCTATCGTCGGATTTCTTTGCTTCGGTCTTTTCCGATGCTGACAGGGGGCCGAAGGTCGGCTCAGGTCGTGCTGGTGCCGAAGGCAGGGCCGTCGAAGGTGTCCAGGTGGGCGAACTGGGCGACGGGACGGCGGGTGAGGCGCCGAGGCTGGCGGGTCGGGTAGCCCAGGGTGAGCACGGCGGCGATCGCGTGGTCGGCCGGGATGCGCAGCAACTCGGCGAGACGGGGTTCGCGCCGCACGGCGAAGGTGGTCAGGGTGCCGCCGAGGCCGACGTCACGGGCGGCGAGCAGGATGTTCTGGGCGAACGGGTAGATGGACGCGCCACCGACGACGCTGTGGCGTTCCAGCTCCACGTCGGTGACCGCGAGCGCGGTGAGCCGCACGAGCAGAACCAGCAGCACCGGCACCTGGTCGAGGTGGTCGACGAACGGGCTCGGCGCCGGTGTGCGCGCCGCGGCGTCGAGGTCGATGGCGGGACCCTGCCAGCGCCCGTCCGGACCCGGCGCGAACGGGCGCACCCCGGCGTCACGCTGCGCCACGTACTCCCGCCAGCCGAGCTGGGAGAGGTCACGCAGTTCCCGGCGCAGCCGCGGGTCGCGCAGGACCAGCACCGTCCAGGGCTGCTGGTTGCCACCGCTGGGCGCGAACCGGGCCGCCTCCAGCACACCCTCGAGCACCCCGTCGGGGACCGGTTCGTCGGTGAACTCCCGCACGGCCCCGGCCGTGCGCATCGCCTCGCGCAGCTCCATGTCCCTGAGCCTAGCCAGCGTCGAGCCTTGCCAGCGTCGAGCCTTGCCAGCGTCGAAGCGGGCGGTGGTCGGTTTCGGTCGGGCCGCGATCAGGCCGGGCCGGCCGGACGCGTCGGCCAGCCGGAACCCGAGGGCGGTTCGGCGCCGGGGCCGAAGCCGGGAGCCCACACGTCCGGGATGTGTGGGCAGCGCAGCACTGGTCGGTGCAGGGTGAGCCGCGGCAGGCCGCGGCGGGCCGCGGCTCCGGTGCGTGCGGCGCGCAGGGTCCGCGCGCGTTCGCGGCGGCATCGGGGGCAGGTGGGGAACAGCGCGCGTACCTGCGGCGGCGGCCCGGTCGGCCCTTCCGACGTTTCCGATCCCGCGGCCTCGTGCTCGGGTGGTGTGTCCTCGCTCATGCCGATACCGTTCCGGTGCCACCGCAGCGCGGGCAGGTCACCTCGTCGGAGCCGTCGAACGAGCCGCTACGGTCCATCTCCGCCTTCGGGATGAAGAGGTCGCCCGCGCCTGAGCAGCGCGGGCAGGTCAGTACGCCGAGGTCGGCCGCCACCACCTGGTCGGCGGTGTAGGTGCGCCCTCCACGTTTCTGCCCGTTGCGGCCGGTGCTGCTGCCGCCGGACGTGTTGCCGTTCTTGTCTGCATGCCGACCCCAGGTCACGGCTGCCTCCGTCGTGCGCATCGCAGCCGGTGTTCGTCCGGAAGATTAACTGCGTTGTGGGCCCAGCGGAGGCGAGCGGCTCGGCTATGTAGTCAATCTAAACAGAACGCCGGCACTTTGGGGGTTGGGAGTGTCCGGGTTGGTGCCCACGGTGATGGGGGTGGGCCGCCGGTGCCGGTGCGGGTGCGGTGCGTCGGACGCTGGGTGTGATCGCGGCGGGTGTGTTCGACGGGGCGCTGTTTACCCCGTCCGAACTAGACCTTGACGTAAGGGTATGTTTAGCGCGGTGTCGGTGCGGTCAGACCGCGATGTGCGGGACCAGGAAGGAGCGGACGGCAGGCCGAATACGCAGCCTACGGACGAGCCTTTGGTTCATGGCTGGCACGGCCGGCCACCGCCACGAATCCGTGTTCCGCGGTCGCCCTCGTGGGCACCCCCGCGCGGGCGTCCGTTGGACGAGCGAGAAGCGAGAAAGGACACGGTGACGCAGAGAACATCGCCTCGACCGGTAGGCCGTCATCGGATGAGTTCCCCGCAGCGGGCCGGCCCACCCTCGCGGTCCCGGGCCAACCTGCCCGCGCTGACGGGTCTGCGGGGAGTCGCGGCCACCCTCGTCTTCTTCCGCCATATCGATGCGGAGGTGGCGGACACGCTGCCGATCGGCCCCCTCGGCGACATCGGATACGCGGGAGTCTCGTTCTTCTTCGTGCTTTCGGGTTTCGTGCTCACCTGGGCGGCCGGGCCCACGTCACGCGCTCGGTTCTACTGGCGCCGGTTCGCCCGGGTCTACCCGCTGTATCTGGTCGCGGTCCTGTTGTGGTTCGCGGTTGCCTGGCCGCTGGGAAAGATGGGTGAGTTCGGCTCGAAACCCATCGCCGTGCTGCCGAGCCTGTTGTTGGTCCAGGCCTGGATTCCCACACAGTCGATCTATTTCGGGTGGGGTGGGGCGGTGCTGTGGTCGCTGTCCTGCGAGGCGTTCTTCTACCTCGCCTTTCCGCTGCTCTATCCGCGGCTTGCCGCCCGGTCGCAGGCGGGCCGGATGCGCCTGGCGCTGGTCGTCCTGCTGCCGACGGCGGCGATCTCCTGTCTGGCCGGGGTGGTCGACCCTCGGCTTGATCTGGCCGTCTACGTCAATCCGGCGGTGCGGATCGGCGAGTTCGTCCTGGGCATCGTCCTGGCGCTGCTGGCGCGGGACGGCGTGCGCGGCACGGCGGGGCAGCGCCGGACCCTCGCCGTTCTGGCGACCGCCTGGCTGGCGGTCCCGGTCACCCTCGGCTTCTCCCACGGTGACCGGCAGGGGCTCATCGACACCCTCGCACTACCGTCCTTCGCGGTGGCGATCTTCCTGGTCGGCACCCGGGAGGCCGACGGTGGTCGGGTGGCCGGGGCGAGCGCCCGTCCGCTGGTGTACTTCGGGGTGATCTCCTACGCGTTCTATCTCGTCCATCCCGTCGCGCTGACCGCCGGTGGAGAACTTGGCTGGTTCGAGGCGACGACCGCACCCGGGATGGCACTGGGCGTCCTCGCGGGTTTCCTCCTCGCCTTCGGATGCGCCGCGGTTCTGCATCATGGAGTGGAGCAGCCCGCGCAGCGGTATCTGCTACGTGCGTTCCGTGCTCCCGCCGTCCGGCCGGCCACGTCCGGGCCGAGTGGTGCCGCGGTGCCGGGCCAGTCCACCGGGCCGGGATCGACCGCGGATCCGGGGTGGCCGGGGGTTGGGCACCGGGCGGCGCCCCGGGGCGGTTCGTGGCCGTCCGCTGACCTGCGGTGAGCGGGGGAACCTCGACCGCCGGCTTGACATTGACGTTACGTTAGGGTTGGTCGCAAGGCTGCCAGCGGTGGGTTGTCGGCCGGGAGTACGCGGATGGATTCGAGGATCACATGAGAAAGTCCGGCCCCCTTGTGAGGTGGCGGGAAAGGACTGCGGTGCTCCCCTGCTCCGGACCTGTTTCACAACGCGCGCACTGGTGCGCGCGCCGACGCGGACCGCTGCTCGTACTGAGCGCGCTGATCGCACTTCTGCTGGGCGTCGCGGCGTGCTCCGGCTCCTCCGCGCCGACCTCCCGACCCGCGACACCGTCACCGTCGTCCTCGCAGACCGCCGCCGCGACACCGTCGCCGTTGGTTCCCCGCTCCGGGTTGGGCTGGGCTTCGGGTGCCAACGGGAACTATCCCGCGGACATCAACGCCTGGGCGACCTGGACGGGTCGCCCCGTCGATGTGGCCGTGGTGTTCACCACCCGCAAGGACTGGCCGAGTATCACGACGGCGACCTGGCCGGTCGGCGCGTTCTCCCGGGAGGCGTTCACCGGTCGGCTTTCGGTGGCGCAGCCGCTGTATCCCGAAGGTGGTGACGAACAGGCCTGCGCCCGCGGTGACTACGACGGTCACTGGGCCCAGTTCGGCACGACCCTGACCCGGTACGGCCGCGGGGACGCCTACATCCGGCTGGGTTGGGAGTTCAACGGTAGCTGGATGTACTGGCATGTGCGTGACCCGCAGACGTGGAAGAGCTGCTTCGTGCACGCGGTCACCGCGATCAGGTCGACCGCCCCCCACGTGAAGATCGAGTGGACCATGAGCGCGCACAGCAACACACTGCCCGGCAGCGGTGCCGATGTCTGGTCGGCGTATCCGGGTGACGCCTACGTCGATGTCGTCGGCATTGACGACTATGACATCTATCCGGCTTCCACGACGCAGCAGGCGTGGGACAAGCAGTGCACCGAGCCGTCCGGGCTGTGCACTGTCACCGATTTCGCCCGCGCGCACGGCAAACCACTCGCCGTGCCCGAGTGGGGGCTGTCCTACTCGAACGGCGGGGGTCAGGACAATCCGTTCTTCATCGAGAAGATGCATGAGTTCTTCACGCACAACGCCGACCTGCTTGCCTATGAGGCGTACTACAACAACGCCGAGGCCGACAACGTGCGTTCCTCGCTGCACAACCCCGTCCTGAACCCGAACAGCTCCCGCCGCTACCTGGAACTGTTCGGAAGGAACCCCGAGACGGGGTGAGCTCCGCGCAGCGTGCTGATCGCATCGTCTCGGGTCAGGCCGGCCAGGTCGATATGCCGAAGCGAGCGGAGCATGCCGTCGGGGGCGCAGTCGTCGACACGCACCGGGAGCAGCCGCCACTCGTCCAGGAAGACGTCGTAGGTGACATCGGGCCGCGGCGGCGGCTCGGTGTGGGTTCGCCGCGCGGCGAGGGACCTGGTGGCGTCGGGCGGCGTAGCGTTCGCCCAGGTCAGGTGAATCGTCAGGGCAGACGGTCGGCGGAGGCGTGATGGGCGGGCAGCGGGCGGTCGCCGGGGCGTTGCTGTTCTGTCCGGCGGACCGGCCGGAGCGGTACGCGCGGGCCGCGGCCGTGGCCGACCTGGTGGTGCTCGACCTGGAGGACGGCGTCGCACCGCAGAACCGGGCGCGGGCCCGGGCGGCACTGGTCAGAGCCGCGCCGGAGCTCGACCCGGCGCGGACGGTGGTGCGGGTCAACCCGGCGACCAGCGCCGCGTTCGCCGCGGACCTCGCCGCGCTCGACCGGACGGGCCTGCGGATGTGCATGCTGGCCAAGACCGAGTCCGCCGACCAGCCCGCCCGCCTGGGCCCCACCCGCACGGTGATCGCGTTGTGTGAGACGCCGGCGGGGGTGCTGGCGGCACCGGCGATCGCCGCGGTGCCGAACGTGGTGGCGTTGATGTGGGGCGCCGAGGATCTGCTGGCCGCGCTCGGTGGGCGCTCCAGCCGGCATCCCGACGGGCGCTACCGGGATGTGGCCCGGCAGGCCTCGTCCACCGTGCTGCTGGCCGCGGCCGCGTGCGGGCGGGCCGCGATCGACGCCGTCTACCTCGACATCCCCGACCTGGCCGGGCTCGCCGCCGAGGCGCGTGACGCGGCGGCGACCGGCTTCGCGGCCAAGGCGTGCATCCATCCGAACCAGGTGCCGGTCGTGCGGGACGCGTTTCGGCCCGACGAGGAGTCGCTGGCCTGGGCCGACCGGGTCCTGCGCGCCGCCGAGCGGGCCGGCGGCGGGGTCTTCACCTTCGAGGGCAGGATGGTCGACGCACCCGTCCTGCGGCACGCCGAACATCTGCTGCGCGCCGCCGACATCGACCCGTCCACCGGCGAGTTCCCCACCATCACAGCGCCGGAGACCTGACCGGCGACCAGGTGGATGGTGTCCGGTCGCGTCGGCGGGGATGGTGGGGTCATGGCTGACGTGACAGGCAGCGGTGATGAGCGGGACGAGGACGAGGGGCTTCGGATCTCCGAGCCGAAACGGTGGGCGGCGGGAGCGCCGGGGGTCGGGCACGCGCTGGCGCGGTCACTGACCCGGATGGGGACCCGACGGTCGGTGCGGACGTTGCGGCTGGTCAACCAGGACCATGGGTTCGACTGTCCGGGATGCGCGTGGCCGGAGCCGCCACCGGGAGAACGGTCGGCGGCCGAATTCTGCGAGAACGGCGCGAAGGCGGTCGCCGAGGAGGCGACCCGCGCGCGGGTGACCAGGGAGTTCTTCGCCGAACACAGCCTCGCCGATCTCGCCGGGCGCACCGGGCACTGGCTCGGCGGCCAGGGGCGACTCGTCGAACCGATGTACCGCGCACCCGACGCCGACCATTACCGGCCGATCAGCTGGGACGCGGCGTTCACGCTGATCGCGCGGGAACTGGCGGCACTCGAGAGCCCGGACGAGGCGGCCTTCTACACCTCGGGGCGCACGAGCAACGAGGCCGCGTTCGTCTACCAGCTGTTCGCCCGGGCCCTGGGCACGAACAACCTGCCGGACTGCTCGAACATGTGCCACGAGTCGTCCGGCACCGCACTGACCTCGACGATCGGCATCGGCAAGGGATCGGTGACACTCGCAGACCTCGAAGCGGCCGATCTGGTGCTGGTGGTCGGGCAGAACCCGGGGACGAACCATCCGCGGATGCTCAGCTCGCTGGAGAAGGTCAAACGCGCCGGTGGGCGGATCGTCGCCGTCAATCCGTTGCCGGAGGCGGCTCTGCTGCGGTTTCGTAACCCGCAGCACGCGCGGGGCGTCGTCGGTCGGGGCACGGCGCTCGCCGACCAGTTCCTGCAGATCCGCCTCGGCGGCGACCTCGCCCTGTTCCAGGCGCTGGGACGGCGGCTGCTGGACGCGGAGGACGCCGCACCGGGCACCGTTGTCGACCATGACTTCATCGCCCGCCACACCACCGGCTTCGACGACTACGTCAGGCACATCCGCGGGGACGGGGGGCCGTCCGTCGGGGGGCTCTCGGCGGCGGAGATCGCCGCCGCGACCGGGCTGACCGGCGCGGAGATCGACGAGCTGGCCGGGCGGATGCTCTCGGCGAAACGGGTGGTCGTGTGCTGGGCGATGGGGCTCACGCAGCACGCGGGGGCGGTCGCGACGATTCAGGAACTCGTCAACGTCCTGCTGTTGCAGGGCAACATCGGCCGGCCGGGGGCGGGAGTGTGCCCGGTGCGCGGGCATTCCAACGTCCAGGGTGATCGGACGATGGGAATCTGGGAACGGCCCACGGCGGCGTTCCTGGACGCACTCGGCGCGGAGTTCGGTTTCGCGCCGCCGCGGCGACACGGACTGGATGTCGTCGACACCATCCGGGCCATGCGCGACGGCAGGGTCCGGGTGTTCGTCGCAATGGGCGGGAACTTCGTCGCCGCCACCCCGGATTCGGCCGTCACCGAAGCGGCGATACGGTCGTGCCGGCTCACCGTCCAGGTCTCCACCACGCTGAACCGGTCGCACGCGGTCATCGGACGGGCGGCGCTCATCCTGCCGACGCTGGGCCGCACCGAGGCGGACGTCCAGGTCAGCGGGCCGCAGCAGGTCACCGTCGAGGATTCGATGGGCATGGTGCACGCCTCCCGGGGTCGGCTCGCTCCGGCCGGGGCGCAGCTGCGCTCCGAGGTCGCGATCGTCTGCGGGCTCGCCGAGGCCACCTTCGCCGCCCTCGCCAGACGGACAGCGCAGGCAGCCACGGAGACGGCAGCCACAGCGCAGACGGCCGCGGAGACGGTTCCCGCGGTCGGGCGGACGGCGGATGTGGACTGGGTGGCACTTGGCGGCGACTACGCGCGGATTCGGGCGCACATCTCGCGGGTCGTGCCGGGATTCGACGATTTCGAGAAACGACTGGCCGAACCTGGCGGATTCGCGTTGCCGCATCCACCACGCGACAGCCGGACCTTTCCGACGCCGAGCGGGCGGGCCGCGTTCACCGTCAACACGGCGCCGGCGCTCACCGTCCCGCCAGGGCATCTTCTCCTGCAGACCATCCGATCACACGATCAGTACAACACGACCATCTACGGGCTTGATGACCGTTATCGCGGGGTGCGCGGTGGGCGTCGGGTCGTCCTCGTGCATCCGGACGATCTGGCAGCGCTCGGCGTGGCCGACGGCACGCACGTCGATCTGGTCAGTGTGTGGACGGACGGGTCGACGCGGCGGGCGGAGAACTTCCGCGCGGTGTCGTATCCGACGGCGTCCGGCTGCGCCGCGGCCTATTTTCCGGAGACGAACGTGCTCGTTCCGTTGGACGCGACGGCGCGACGCAGCAACACACCGACGTCCAAGTCGCTGGTGATCCGGCTGGAACCGACGGCGGGTCGGGCCTGATGGGCCGGGCCAGCGACCGGCGGCGGGTGACGCGGGTCCGGGCGGGGGTGGCGACGGCGGTCCGGCCGGACACGGTGGTCGGCGAGGAACCGCTGGAGATCCGGGTCGGCGGGCGGGCGCTCGCGGTCACCATGCGCACGCCCGGTGACGACATGGACCTGGCGCTCGGCTTCCTGCTCGGGGAGGGGCTGATCGGCACCGGTGCCGACGTCGCGGCGATGCGCTACTGCGCCGCCCCGGACAGTGGTGCCGTGGACAGTGGCGCCGTGGACGAGGACGGGCGGCCGACCTACAACGTGCTGGAGGTGACGCTCGCCGCCGGTGTGCCGCCGCCGGCGCTGGAGGACGCGCGCACCTTCTACATGAGCAGTTCCTGCGGGTTGTGCGGGAAGGCGAGTATCGACGCGGTGCGGGTGCGCGGACGGTATGACATCGCCGACGACCCCCTGCGGGTCGCACCGGAACAGGTCACCGGGCTGCCGGAGACGTTGCGGGCCGCGCAGCGACTGTTCGCGACCACCGGCGGTCTGCACGCGGCGGGCCTGGCCGGGGCGGACGGTGCGCTCTGGGCGGTGCGGGAGGACGTGGGGCGGCACAACGCCGTCGACAAGGTGATCGGCGCGGCGGCCCGGGCCGGGCGGGTTCCGCTGGTCGGGCAGATCCTGGTGGTCAGCGGCCGGGCGTCGTTCGAACTGGTGCAGAAGGCGCTGCTGGCGGGGGTGCCGATGCTCGCCGCGGTGTCCGCGCCGTCCACGCTGGCGGTGGATCTCGCGGTGGAGTCGGGGATGACATTGGCGGGGTTCGTCCGCGGCGACACGATGAACCTGTACAGCGGCGCGCACCGCGTCCTGTGTGGGTGAACGCGTCCGCTGGGGCTGGACGGCGGCTTGGCACGGGGTGGGTTTCTGGCCCGGGACGGGGGAACGAACAGCGGATGGCGTCCCGCCGGCTGACGTCCCGCTCGGGCGTCCGACCAGGGGGGACACCACCGGAAGGAGTGGCAGGTGACAGTCACCCACGAGATCGAGCATGCCTTCGCCGTGGACGAGACGTTCCGCGTTCCCGCCTTCGACGCGCTCAAGGGCGTCGCGTCCGTCGGTGCGATGGGGGTGACACGCCTGGACGCCGTCTACTACGACACCGACGACCTGCGCCTGGCCCGTAACCAGATGACGCTGCGTCGTCGCGAGGGCGGTGCCGACGCCGGCTGGCACCTGAAGCTGCCCGGCGCCGACGGCGCCCACGACGAGATCGGGCGGCCGTTGGACATCGTGCCCGCGGGGGACGAGTGGGACGCGCGGGACGCGGCCCGCCCGGACCTGGAAGCGGGTGCGGAGCAGGGCCTGGGCTTTGGCGGGCAGGCCAGGGTCGTGGTGCCGCGGGTACCGGAGGATCTCGCCGATCTGATCGCGGTGTGGGTGCGGGGGGCGCCGCTGCGGCCGGTGGCGCGGGTCAGCACGGTGCGACGCACCTGGTTGCTGCGTGATGCGCAGGGGCACGATCTGCTCGAGGTCGCCGACGATCAGGTGCGGACGCGGACGATGGGTCGGCCGCTGGCCGGAGGCGGGCGGGTGGTGGCGTCCCGCTGGCGGGAGATCGACGTCGAGGTGCTCGACCCGGCGGGCGAACGGCTGCTGGCCACCGCCGATCATCTGCTGCTGGACGCGGGTGCGCGGGTGGCGGTGGGCTCGTCCAAACTGCGCCGTGCGTTGGCCGTGGACGTGGGCCCGCCCGAGCTCGCGGCGATGGTCGCGACGGGCACCGAGAGCGGCCCGGGCACCGCCGCTGGGACTGCCACCGATCCCGGTCGCGGTGGGGCGGGCAGCGCCGGGCAGGTGGTGCGGACGTACCTGGCTCGGCACGCGACGGCGCTGCTCGCCGCCGACCCGGGGGTGCGGCTGGGAACACCCGAGTCGGTCCATGATCTGCGGGTGGCCGCTCGGCGGTTGCGCAGCACCATCCAGACATTTCGGCCGTTGCTCGACGGCGAACAGGCCGGGCGGATCGAGGCTGGGCTGCGCGAGATCGGGGAGGTGCTGGGGCGTCCGCGTGACGCCGAGGTGCAGCATGCCCGGCTGCGGCGAGCCCTGGCCGCGACACCGGGCGAGCAGGTACTGGGTCCGGTGGCGGCGCGTGTGCAGGAGACCCTGCTCGGGGAGGTGCTGCGCGGACGGGCTGAGGCGCTCGCCTATCTGCGCAGCGACCGTTACTACCGCTTCATCGACGACCTGCTGGCCTTCGTCGCCTCGGTCGGGACGACCGACCTGGCGCGGCAGCCGGCCCGGCGGGTGCTACCGCGGCTGGTCCGCCGCGCCGACCGGCGGCTCACGCGGCGGGTGCGCACCGCCCGGCTGGCGCCGCCCGGCACCGCCCAGGACGTGGCCTACCACCGGGCGCGCAAGTCCGCGAAGCGGCTCCGCTACGCCTGCGAGCTGATGTCACCGCTGGTCGGCAGGGATGCTCGCCGGCTCGCGGCGCGGGCGCGGCGGGTGCAGGAGCAACTGGGCGCGCATCAGGACGCGGTCATGGCAGTGGCACGTCTGCGCGCGCTGGCGGTGGCCTCGAACCACGCCGGGGAACCGTCGTTCACCTACGGTCTGCTCACCGCGCAGGAGCAGGATCGGGCGGCCGCGCTGCGTCGTGATGTCGCGCGGACCTGGCGGAAGGCGACCCGTCCCGGCCTGCGCCGCTGGCTGCGGGCCCGACCGTCTGGACCCCGACCGGCCGGTTCGGGCCGGACCATGTGATGGCCACGGAGCCCGCCGTGGCGAGTCCGGATGTCCCGCCGTCCGCGGACGTTCGACGCCTGGTGTGGGCCGCGCCACGGATGTCCACTGGGTTACGGACATGCGACGGTCCTGTGCCGTCGGCGCGCTCACTCGATGGCGCGCAGCGGCGAGGTTGGAGGCGCGGCGATGCGAGCTCTGGTGGTCTACGGGATGCGGTGCGGGGGAGCGGACGAACTCGCTCGTACGATCGGCTCCGCGCTGGCCGGCAGTGGGGTGGCTGCCGATCTGCGCCCGGCGCGGCGGGTGGTCGAGTTCGAGGGCTACGACGCGGTGGTGGCGGCGGGCGCGGTACGGGCCGGCCGCTGGTCGAGTGATGTCCGGCGGATGATTCGCAATCGGCGGGACGCGTTGGCGGAACTGCCGGTGTGGCTGGTGGCCGCGGAGCCCGGCCTCGACACCCGTCCTGCCAACCCCACTGTCGCTGCCATCGCTACTGCGACTGCCGACGGCGGCACCGGCGGTGGGTCCGCGTCGGTTTCCCAGCTGGCCGCTCTCGCCAGCCTGATCGGCGCGCGGGGCGCGTTGACCGTGGGACGGCAGCTTTCCGTCGAGGCACTGCTTGGACTCGTCGAGGCGGTCACCGCGCTGGGTGTCGTCGCGCCGTCACGACTTCTGCACGCGGTTCCAGCGTGGGGACCGGGCGCCCGTGGCCGCCGCGGGAGCGTCGCTGGCGCCCGCTCCCATTTGCGACTCGTCGTGGCGGACGGGCTCAGTCCGCACCTGCTGGCCCCGCGGGATCCTTCACCGGACGGCTCGCCGACCAGCGTGACCATGTGAGAACCTCGGTGGACGGACCACGGTGAGCTGTCGCAATGCTCATCTTCGGTTACGTTAGGTGAGATAGGCCGTGGAAGGGATGAGGCTACCGAGGGGGCCCGCGGTGCTGCTGCGACCAGAGCTTGTCGACGGTGAGGTGACCGTACGGCCGGGTCACAGCGGCGATGTGGATCCGGTGCTGGCGATTCTGGCGCAGCCGTCGGTCACCGACTGGTGGGGGGCGCCGCCGTCGTCCGAGACGCTGCACGAGGACCTGCTGGCCGAGACCGACCCGGTGCTGCTCGTCATCGACGTCAGCGCAACGGCGGCGGGTGGCATCCAGTACAGCGAGGACAGCGACCCGCGCTTTCGATCCGCCAGCATCGACATCTTCCTCGGAAGAGATTTTCAGGGCCGTGGCGTGGGGACACGCGCGGTGGCCATGCTGGCCCGGTTCCTGTTTGCGGAACGCGGCCACCATCGGCTCACCATTGACCCGGCCGCCGCCAATGCCGCGGCTATCCGATCCTATGCGAAGGTCGGGTTCCGCCCGGTGGGAATCATGCGACAGTACGAACTCGGCCCCGATGGTGTCCTGCGCGACGGGCTGCTGATGGACCTCCTGCGCACCGACTTTCTGGGTTCGTGGTTGGTGGCCGACCAGCACGCCGGGCGATAGTCGAGCCTGGCGCGCGCCGCGGGCGATCCCGGCGTCAGGGCCAGTTGAAACGGGAGAAGGTTGTGGCCTGCTGGTAGAGGCGGATCATCTCGCCGGTGTAGGGCATGGTTCGGGTGGGGAGCTCGCCGAGGGGGCACCAGCGCAGATCGGCACACCGGTCGGGTTCGCGGATGGTCGGTTCACCGGTGAAACGCCGCACAGCGAAACCGAAGCCGATACGCGCCTCGTGGTCGGGTGGCTGGGCGTGGGTGACGGCGGTGAAGGTGACGTCCGCCTCGTCGATGGTGAGAGCGAGTTCCTCGTCGAGTTCCCGGACCAGTGCCGACACGACGTCCTCGCCGGGCTCCACCCGCCCGCTGGGCAGCGCCCACCAGTCGGCGCCGTAGATCTCACCGGCCCGCAGGGTGAGCAGCAGGCGGTCCTCGCGTAGCACCAGGGCCAGCACATCCACCGGGGACCTGGGCTCGTCGCGTACCCGCATTCCCGCTCCTCACCTGCGCCGGGCGGACCATCCGCGTGGCCCGCCCGGTGGGGCCTCCGCCTTCGCCACGCCCGGACACCCGCCGCTCGCGTTCTTCGACATGGTGGGTGGGTGCTGGGACGGTAAGCGGGTCGAGCTGGGTGCATGTAAGGAGGGTCACTTTTGTGTGATCGTCGACGACGGTGGTTGTTGTCCGGGTGGGAATCGTGTCCGACGACTGGCGGGGCTGCGTCGGCGAGCCGGTAGTGCGGTAGCCGGTCGGTGAACGGTCGCCAAACTTCTGTGGCTTTTCGGGTAGTGATTCTTCGGGGCGTCGGGGAAAGGCTTGAACGGTGGCGCCCCCAGCTATGTCTGCTGGATATCAGGAGAATCCAGTTTGGTAGCGTGCGTTGCCGCGATGAATCCGACGGTGTCGCAACCAGAGGTTCGTTCCCGGTGATGTTCCATGCGTCTGGCCCGCCGAAACCAGTCCTCGTCGGGTTCCTTTACCCCACCGACCGCGCAGGGGGACCTGTGTTTCCTGGCCTTGTGTTCACCGGTTCCAGTAGTCAGCCTGGTCGATGGTCGCCGTTTCGGTGTGGCAGAGCTCTCGTGCCCTTCGTGGTGATGATGGCGGTCGCGCTGCTGGCCTCGGTGGGGCTCGCCGGATGTTCGTCCACGGATTCGGCGTCGGCGTCGGCGTGCTCGTCCCCGGGGATCGACGACCATCAGATCGACCTGGGCATCATCTACCCTCAGAGCGGGCCGGCATCCGGAATCTTCGGGGCGGTCCGAGCGGGAGTCGACGCCCGGCTCGGCGCGGTCAACGCGGCCGGCGGCATTCACGGACGCAGGGTCGTCTACCAGTGGCGTGATGATCAGGGTACGGCGCCCACGAACACCGCTGCCGCCCGGGCGCTCGTCGAACAGCGACATGTCTTCGGCATCATCGAACTGTCGGTGGCCGGCTCGGCGAGCACCGACTACCTTGCCCGGGAGGGAGTGCCGGTCACGGGCACCGCCTACGGTCAGGTCTGGGCCAACAACGTCGCCGTCGACACGCAGGGCCGGTTCGTTCAGGAACAGGGCGGGCGTCGGGCGGTGATCCTGCACACCGCGCTGTCCCAGGCTGTGTCGAACAGCGCCGCGTCGTACGCGCGCAGCCTGACCGCCGCCGGGGTGCGGGTGCTGGACACGATCACCTACACCGGCGGAATCGATGATCCCGCCGCGGTCGGGCGCCGGATCGCCGCCTCCGGGGCGGACACGGTCGTCGGCGTCCTGGCGCCCAGGGATCTTGTCACCCTGGTGGACGCGGTGCGCGGTGGCGGCTACCCGCTCAAGGTCGTGCTCTCCGCCGCCGGATATGATCATCAGCTGCTGCGTACGGTCGGCTCGCGGATGGCCGGGATCAGCATCCCGGTGTTCTACCGGCCGTTCGAACTCGGCGGCCGCGGCGTGGAGGCCTATGTCGACGCGATGCGCCGGTACGCCCCGCAGGTCGCCGAGCCGGAGCAGGACACGGCGGTCGCCGCCTACATCAGCACGGACATGTTCCTGCGCGGACTGCAACTCGCCGGCACATGCCCGACCCGTGCCGGCTTCACAGCCGCGCTGCGCACCCTGAACAGCTACGACGCGGATGGTCTGATCAGCCCGATCAGCCTGCGTTCCGTGGCTGCCCAGATCAACTCCTGCTACTCGTTCGTCCAGGCCAACGTGACCGGTGACGGCTTCGTCGTGGTGGAACCCAACCTGTGCGGACAGGAACTGTCCTGACGCCGCAGCGGCCGAACGCACAGGTTGGGCTGCCACGATGGGCCCATGATCGACGATGCGGCCCGCGTGCGGCGGATCGACGATGCGGCCCGCGTGCGGCGGATCGACGATGCGGCCCGCGTGCGGCGGCCGGCATGGGTCCGCAGCCGCTTCGGGCTGTCGCTGCCGGCGCTTCTGACCGTACTGGTCCTCGGCGGCCTGTGCGGCCTGTGCGGCGACGCGCCCGATGCGTCCGATGCGTCCGTCGGCGTCGGCATTCCCGCGCACCGGGAGGTCTCGGCGGGCCTTGCCCGTACCCCGCCGATGGGGTGGAACAGCTGGAACCTGCGTGGCGCCGCGGTGAGCGCCGTCGACATCCGGGCGGCGGCCGACGCGCTGGTCGCCACCGGCATGCGCGACGCGGGCTACCGCTACGTGACCATCGATGACGGCTGGATGTTCCCGGCCCGCGACGAACACGGCACCCTGATCGCCGACCCCGGCCGTTTCCCCGGTGGTATCGCCGCACTCGCCCGCTACGTGCACGCCCGGGGCCTTCGGCTCGGGATCTACGAGTCACCGGGCCGCACGACCTGCCAGGGCCGCCCGGGCAGCTACGGCCATGAGGCCCACGACGCCGTCACCTTCGCGGCCTGGGGCGTCGACTACCTCAAGTACGACGCGTGCAGCTACCCAGGCCTGCGCCCGGCCGGCACCAGCGCACGAGCCTGGCTCGTGGCCGGCTTCACCCGGATGCGCAACGCCCTGGACGCCACCGGACGCCCGATCGTCTACAGCATCAACCCGTCCTCCTCCGGCGACCCCGCCGGGGAACGGGCCTGGTCATGGGCACCGTCGGTGGCCAACCTGTGGCGGGTCACCAACGACCACGCACCCTGCTGGGCGACCGTGCTGCCGATGGACTACTACCCGGGTGTGTGCACGTCGGACAGTTTTGATCCCGCCTCGGCCTGGGCATCCGAGGGCGGGCCTGGGCACTGGAACGACCTGGACATGCTCGCCGTCGGGCTTACCCCGAGCGCGGTCAATCCGGACGTCGAGAACCTCGCGAGCCTGGCCACCGGCCGGGTGTCCAACCAGCTCGACGACATCGAGGCCCGTACGGAGCTGAGCGTCTGGTCGATGTTCGCGTCCGCGCTGATCGCCGGCAACGATCTGACCACGATGAGCCCCGCGACCCGGACCATGCTGACGAACCGGGCGGTGCTCGCCATCGACCAGGATCCCCTCGGCGGACCGGCCAGCCGCCGCGGCGGTGACTCGTGGGACGGGCTGTCGGTGTGGACCCGACCCCTGGCGGGCGGGGACACGGCCGTGCTGGTCGTCAACCGGGGGGACACCCGCCGTGCGGCGGATCTCCCCGGTTCGCCGCTGGCACTGCGGGCGAACCCGGCCGGATACGAGATCGCGGATCTGTGGACGGGTCGGCTCACCAGGCCGGCCGGCACCGTCCCGACCCTGTCGGTGGACCTCGCGCCGCACGAAGCCGCTCTGCTGCGGCTCACGCCGGTCGGCCGCACCGCCGGCTGAGCGCTCCGTGCAGGCCGATGTGCTGGACGCGTGTTGGTGTGGGCGCCGGGCGCGGACCCACACCAACCCGGGCCTCAGCTGGTGATGCGCTCGCCGCAGTAGTTGTCGCTGATCGTCTCGACGCCGGTACCCGCGGCGTTGACCCTGATGAACGGGTAGCAGACAGTGAGTTTTCCGAAGTCCTGCTCGAAGTCGACGGCGGGCGTCAGGCCTTCGGCGGTGTAGCCCTTCACGGCACGCAGACCGGAGACGAAGCTCGCCCGGGTCGGGCACGGCCCGGCCTCCCGCAGACCACGAACGATCATGTCGGCGGTCATGTACCCGATGCGCGCCAGGGTGTCCCCCTGGGCCTGGAGCTCGGGGGAGTAGCGGGTGAGATTGGCCTGGTAGGCGGCGACCGCGGGATCGCGTGGATCGACACTTCGGGCCGCGTAGGTGGTCAGGCCCGCGAGCTGGGCGCCATAGGTGCGCAGCAGGTTGTCGTTGACCGTCTGGCTGCCACTGAGGATGACCTTGGGCCGCGCGCCGCGCTGGTGGGCACCAGCGACGATCTGGGTGAACCCCTCGATCGTCATCGTGCTGACCAGGGTGTTGATACCGCCGGAGAGCAGCTTCTGGGCGATCCGGTCGAGCTGGGACGCGGTCGGGGTCTCGTCCGCCTCGACGGTCGTGAAGGGGATGTCGGCCGACCGTAGGCTCGCCTGAACCTGTTTGGCGATCGTTGTGGAGAGGGCGAGACCGGCCGGGTCGAGCACGATGAGGGCCTGGGTGCCGCCCTGCTCACGGATGAACTTCCCGAAGGTGGTGACCGACTGTCGTGGATCGACCGCATTGGATGTGTACTGGACGGTGAACATGTTGCGGTGCTGCGACCAGACCGGTTCGGCGGCCAGGCCGGTCACCGGGACATTCAGGTTGGCGAGATAGTCCGCCGAGCCGGTCGATACCGGGCTCGCCTCCATGATGGCGAAGACGTTCTTTGTTTCGATCAGGTCCCGGGCGACCACGCCGTTGGTGTCCAGCCTGCCCTGGTCGTCCTCCCAGTCGTAGGTGATCTTTCGGCCGTTCACGCCGCCGGCCGCGTTCACCGCCCCGAACCTCGCGTCGATGCCAGCGCGGGTGGGTGTGAACGTCCGGGCGAAGACGCCGCTGTCAGGATAGATAAGGCCGACTCGGACCTCGTTCCTGGTGACTCCGGGGGCGTCGCAGTTCGCCGCCGCGGAGGTGGGGCCACCGCGGCAGCTTGCCGCGGTGGCCAGGCATAACAGTGCGACAGCTAAAGCCGACAGTGAGCGGTTGGTCATGGAAGAGCCTCTCTAGCACGGTCTGGGCAGGTTCGACATGCTAGCGGGCATACAACAATGGGTGCGCAAGGCCCGAATCGCTGACCACGACGGCGGCACTGACCTGTAGCCGGCTTGGTAAAATATCAACCTAAGGGTTTAATGCCCGAATTATTCCATGCGACCCTGGCCTCCCGCGGTGGCACCCGGACCTGCGCGTCCAGCGCGAACAGCGGCTCGTCGAGCACGCGGCACCCGCGCTTCGATCGGCGACTGCCCGGGCAGGCGTCACCCGCTGCTCCTGCCCACCGGGCAGCTCGTGCGGCTCCGTGAGCGCGGCCGGATCGGACTACGTCTCGGGATAGGTCTCCGGTCGGTACCTGTGCTGGAACCCCTCCGGCGTGGTCCAGACGAACTCGCCGGGCGAGGGTTGGGTCAGGTCCCAGCGTGGCTCCGACGGGTCCAGTCCGTCGCCGGAGTGCTTGAGGCCGTGATGGTGCCTGCAGAGCGGTTCGAGATTCGCCCCGGTCGTGGGCCCGTCGTGCTGACGAGCGACGGTGTGGTCGAGGTCGCAGTCGACGGAGGGCTTGGAGCATCCCGGAAAGGCGCAGGTCGGTGTGCGCAGCCGCACGTTGCGAGCGAGCCCGGCGGACGGATGGCGGCGGTCCGCCACCTCGGCGATCGTTCCCTTCATCGGATCGACAAGAATCCGTCGCCAGGTGCAGCCGGGGTCCGCCGCCATCTCGCGAACAATCCCGGCCGGAATCGGCCCGAAGCCCGGAATCTCGCCGGGCTTGTCGGCCTGGCCGGTCAGGGTCTCCAGTGGGACGATTACCTGCATCTCAATGTCGACGTGTTCACGGTCTCGGCCCATGAGCAGGTCGACGAAGACATCCGCCCGCCGTTGGTCAAGTGTGCGCTCATCCGTTGGGTCGAAGCGCCGCGCGAGCTGGTCCACCCGGTGGAAGGCAGCCAGCATCTCCGGGCCTGGCAGCAGCGCGGACATCCGGCCCATCCCGTCCGCCTCCGCCTGGACACCGACCTTGCGGGTCCTGCGCGCACGCCTGCTCCGCCGTTCGGCACCTTTGGGATCGATCCTGGCGATGCGTCGTCTGACCGCGGTGCGGAACGCGCTCAGTGTCGGCCGCCCGCCGCCGTTGTCCAGCACCGGCTGGACAACGGCGTCCACCTGCACGTCATCCAACTGGGCGGTGAGCTGGTCAAGGGCCCGCAGGCGGGGAAGGTCGATCGCGCCGTCGTGCAGGGCCCTGAGCCCACGTGGCAGTCGGCGGACCACCCGGTCGGCGAAGGCGAGTGCCTGGTTGCCCTCGCTCGGAGCCAGCCCCAGCTGGAGGGCCAGCTCGTCACCGGCGTATCGGTCGTATGTCTGAGGCTCCTGCTCCCCGCCGCTCAGCGCCGCGGGACGACTGCGGGCGAACTGGGCTCGCAGCAGCAGTTGTTCGGCCTGGATGCGGCCGAGCAGCGCAGCCCGCGCCGCATCCTCCCGGAGACAGTCGGCCGGGCTGAGTTCCGCGGCCAGACGCCCGTTCACCCGGACCGTCGTCAGCAGATCGCGGAACTCGCTGGGATTCTCCGTATCTGCGGTCGACGCGGTCTGGCTGGCGGCCTGATCTGTTCTGGGGGCCATCCACGCCTCCTTGCGGGAAGACATGAGAAAAGGTTGACTGGAATCTGACCTGACTGAACGAACACCAGCTCCCGTCGGAGGTCGGATCGGCACCCGCCAGCCGACCTTCACCGCGGACTGTAGTCGATTCTGATCCGCCGCGGCAAGAAGAACCAGGAAAAGAAGACAAGCTCGGTGGAATGCACCGCTGTCGAAGGATCGTACAACCGTAGCCCCAGGGTTCCTGGCTTTGATTGTTTTGACGAGAAGAGCCGGCCGGACGAACGGACCGGTGGGACTAGAACAGGGTGGGGGGTGCGGCGGGCAGGGGAGCCGGTAGCGGGGCGAGATCGAGTTCGGGGACGCGGGCGCGGACATCGTCGTGGAACTGGCGGGCCAACCGCGGCGCGTCGGCGTTGTCCGGGGTGTGGATGAAGACGGTGGGGGAGCGGTTCTCCCGTAGCCAGGCGGCACAGCGGTCGGCCCAGGGCTGCCAGCCCGCGGCGGTGCGCACCGGGTCGTCGCGGCCGAGGTAGCGGATGATCGGGCGGTCGGTCAGTGCGTGGGTGCGGCGTGGCACCCGCGGCTTCTTCATCCAGGCGTCCCGTTCGGCGTCGCTGCTGGGTGGGCTGGCGAAGAACACTGTGGTGTCGAACGGAACCCATTCGGCACTGACGGTCAGCAACGCCCGCTCCAGAACCTGTGCGGCCGCCGGATCGGTGAAGAACGCCGGATGTCGGACCTCGACGGCGTATCGGTGTGTCCGCGGCAGGCCGCGCAGGAAGGCCGCGAGCGCCGCGACGTCATACGGGGTGAACGCGGGCGGGAACTGCAGCCACAGTGCCGCGACCCGGGGCCCCAGGGGTTCCACCGCGTCGAGGAAGACGCGCAGCGGTGCGTCCACATCGTTCAGCCGCTGGTCATGGGTGATCACTCTGGGTAGCTTCAGGACGAAGCGGAAGGCCGGGTCGGTCTGCCGGGCCCAGGATCGCACGGTGTCCACACCCGGGGTGGCGTAGAAGGTGGTGTTGCCCTCGACCGCCGTGCACCAGCTCGCGTAGTGACGCAGCCGCTCGGAGGCGGGCAGCGGATGCGGGAGGAACCGCCCGTTCCACGAGGCGTGCGCCCACATCGCAGCGCCGACATGCAGCCGCATCGGGTGCAGCATCCTCCAGCGTGCGCGGATCCATGGGGGCGGACGACTGCGACGCTACCGCTGTCGGACCATGGTCGGCGCATCGGGGGCGTCTGGTGAACCGGCGCCGGCGTGTCGTCGAGGTCGACCGCCCGTGCGTTCCATCGTGCCACCCAGGGTGCGGGCAGGGGGTCAGGTCGCCCCCGTCATCAGCCGGGATTCGCGACCTGGGTGGCCGAGCCCCGCAGCGCACCCTGATTGTCGGAGCCCGAGATCGCGCTCGGACGGGCGACCATCGTCGAGTTCGGCGCGTGCCAGTCCGTCGAGACGAACCGGTGGCGGATCAGCCACTCGTCACCGACCGGAACGAACGTGTCCCGATAACGTCCATAGTGGTCCAGCCCGATCTCGGTGACCACCGTGAAATAGGTGGCCACCCGTGCCTCGGTCGGGGAGAGCTCGAGGAACCGGGTGTTCGTCAGGTTGTGTCGGACGATCCGCCGCCCGTCCACGGCAGCCCCGTCGGGTGGCGGCTGATGCCTGGACGCCGCCGATGCCGCCGATGCCGTTGTGCCGCCGAGAAAGGCGACGATCGCCGCTCGGCCGCGCAGGGGTGCCTGGCCGCGCAGTTCCAGCTCGCCGTCCTCGCAGAAGGCCAGCGCGAGCTCGTCCAGGCGCAGCCCGTCACCAGACCAGCTGTACCGCACCAGCGAGTCGCGAATGCGCTCCCGCGCCGCGATCTTCCACAGTTCCATAGTCCGCGCAGCGTACTGCCCCGCCTGGCCGGGACGCGACGGCTACGGTCAGGTGGGGCAGTACGGGGAGAGAGCAGCCCCGCGGCCGGCTGGGAGAACGGCAGTCGACGGCTGGCGGGCTGGACGGCGGCGCGGGTGCGACAACGGCGGGTCAGGCGCTGACGCGCTCCCCGCAGAAGTCGGCGGCGGTGGTGATGAGGCCGTTACCGGCCGAGTTGACCGCGGTGAACGGGTAGCAGACCGGAAGCTTCCCGAAGTCCGCGTCGAAGTTGACGGGGGTGATGAGACCTCCGGCGTTGTAGTTCTTCACCGCGCGCAGATGACTGATGAAGCCCGCCCGGGTGGGGCAGGGACCGGCTTCCTGGAGACCGCGGACCAGCATGTCGCCGACGATGTAGCCGACCCGCGCGAGGGTCTGGCTGGTGTCCCCCAGGTCGGGGGAGTAGCGGGCCAGGGCGTCCCGATAGGCGGTGAACGAGGGCGAGGTCAGATCGACCGGTTGGGCGGAGTAGACGGTCAGACCGGCCAGCAGCGGGCCGTACTCCTGCAGAAGCTGGGTACCGGGAGTCTCGTTGGCGCTGAGGATGGCCTTCGGACTGGCGCCGCTGCGTCGCACCGCGGCGATGATCTTCGCGAAAGTGCCGATGGACAGCGCGCTGGCCAGCGTGTCCACCTTGTCTGCAGCGACTTGCCGGACGATCTCGTCGATCTGGCTCTGGGTCGGGTCCTCGTCGGCCGCCGCCGAACCCACGGTCATCCCTACCGACTGGAAGCTGGCCCGGAGCTGCTGGGCCGTCTTGTCGGAGACGCCGATGCCGGCGGGATCGACGATGACCAGCGCCCGGGTCCCGCCGAGCTGCTGGGCGTACTTCCCGAAGGTGGTGACCGAGTCCGTCGAGTTGACGGTCCCCTGGGAGTAGCTGTAGGTGAACATGTTCCGGTACTGTGACCACACGGGCTCCGCGGCGACGCCGAGCACCGGAATTCCCCGGGAAGCCAGGTAGCCGGCTCCACCGGACGAGGTGGGGGTCGCCTCGAGGATCGCGAAGCTGTTCCGGTCGTCCACCAGGTTCCGGCTGACCACTCCGTTGGTGTCCCCTCGACCCCGGTCGTCGGCCCATTCGTAGATGATCTTCCGGCCGTTCACGCCGCCGGCGGCGTTCGCCGCGCCGAGGCGGGCGTTCAGTCCGGCCCGGGTCGATTGAAATATGGTGGAAAGTGACCCTGTGTCCGGATATATGAGGCCCACCTTGACCTCGCTCGGGGAGACTCCGGGTCCGTTGCAGGACGCCGCCGATGTGGCCGAGTCGGCGCTGCAGCCGACCAGCGCCGACAGACACAGCAGCGCGACGGGTAATGCCGACAGTGCGCGGATTGACACCTGGAGGCCCTTTCCTGAACGGTGTTGCCGGGTGGCCGACATGGTAGCCGTCAAAGAACAATTAGCTAACTATTAATCACAACGGTCTGGTGCTGGTCGCATTGCGGGCTCCATGTGTGAAGAATGAGTGACGGAAAGTGTCCAGCTTGACGCCTGAGGCATTGTTGATCTCCCGGTGAGGGTGGAGGCCTGGCTGTCGGATCTCCTGCGCTTGCCGTGGGCTGGGCATGGAAGGCCTGGTCCGAGTGATCGAGTATCGGCGGCCAGGTAAATCTCCTCTTTTGTGCATATCGGAAAAAAGGTGTAAATCGGAAAGTTCGGCCAGAAAGGATTTTTTCCTTTCTGGCTCCACGTGACCTCGGGACCTCGAACGTCTGTGTGTCTGGGTGGATGGGCCGGGCCGGATCAGGTGCCGATACGCTCTCCGCAGAAACTGGCACTTTTGGTCACCAGGCCGTTACCAAATGCGTTGACGCTGATGAACGGGTAGCAGGTCGGCGTTCTGCCGAAGTCGGCCTCGAAATCTATGGATGGGGCGAGGCCGCCGGCGGTGTAGCCCTTCACGGCCCGTAGGCCGGTGATGAAGCTCTGCCGGGTGGGGCACGGGCCGGCCGCCTGCAGGCCGCGAACCAGCAGGTCGGCACTGACATAGCCGGCGAGCGCGACCTGCTGGCCGGAGTCCTCCAGCTCAGGGGCGTAGCGGTTGAGATTCGCCTGATAGGTCGCCACGGCCGGGTCCTTCGGGTCCATCGGTTCACTGCTGAAGGTGGTCAGGCCGGCCAACTGCGAACCGTATTTGGCGAGCAGGTCGCTGTCGGGTGACTGGCTACCGGTGAGCAGAACCTTGGGCTGCAGACCATGCTGTCTCACGGCCACGATGATTTTCGCGAAGGTTTCGGTTGTCAGTGTGCCGATGAGAGTGTCGATATGGCCGGTGGTGATCCGGCGAATGATCTCGTTCAGCTGGCTGGCGGAGGGTTCCTGGTCGGTCTGGGCCTGATCCACGTGAATGCCGGCGGATTCCAGGCTGGCCTGCATCGTTCCGTGTGAGGTGGCCGACATGCCCAGGCCGATGGGGTCGGTGATGAGGAGAGCCCGTGTGCCACCCTCCTGGCGGGCGAACTTCCCGAACGTGGTTACCGCTTCGGCTGTTCTCAGCGCGCCCGGGGTGTAGCTGAAGGCGAACATGTTGCGGTACTGCGACCACACCGGCTCGATGGCCAGGCCGACCACGGGGATCTGCTTCGAGGCGAGGTAGGCCGCTCCACCGGACGACACCGGGGAGGTCTCCATGATGGCGAAGTCCCCCTTGTCCTCGATCAGACTCCGAGCGGACACGGCATTGGTGTCGGGTTTGCCGCGATCATCGACCCAGTCGTATTTGATCTGACGGCCGTAGACGCCACCCGCGGCGTTCGCCGCCTCAATACGTGCGTCCAGCCCCGCCCGTACCGGGACGAACGTACTCGCCAGTACCCCACTGGCGGGAAAGATGAAACCGGCTCTGATCTCGGTCGGTGATACTCCCGGTGCCTTTGTGTCGCAGCTTTCCGCGACGGCTTTCGGTGCACTGTTACAGGCTGCCGTGGAGGCGAGAAATATCGGCGCGGCCAACAGTGCCGCGAGTACACGGGACCTCACGAGTGACGCCTTTCCTGGAATGATCCGGACACGGTCGACAGGTGGGGCCGGTCAGCGTTCTATTTTTGATCGACGGTTTTCTGGGCAGTGGCGCCCGGTCCGCGGGGTCGGGCCGGGCGCGTTGTGATGCGTCCGCGGCTCGGGGCTGATGTCTGTGTCCGGGTGCACCGAAAGCCACTGTGGCTGGCTTGGCTCCCTAAACCGCGCAGCTTTGGAACGCTTCCTGCTCCGCGTCCCGGAAGGGGGAGCTCCGCCTGCGGCGTGGTTCCGCGAGGCGGCGCGGTCGTGAACACGATGTGGGCCGGTGCTGTCCAGTTCGCCGAGGGCATACCGGTGGGCCGGAGGCGGCTGGAACGGCGATAAGGCCATGGCGTCGAATTGTTCCCGTTGCCTGCGGGACGCGCCCGGCCGGGCGGCCCTCCGTAGCCCCTGACCTGGCTGATCCGTGCCGTTCTGCGGGGATACCGGGCCCTGGGGGGCGGCTGGCCGTCGCCCACGTCCCGGCCAAGCAGGTCTGATGACGTCGGGGGTCTGGTTGCATACGGAGGGTGTGAGATTGGTAGACCATAGCACTTTGGTGCTATGTGTGCCGCTATCGACGGGTGGTACTCCTGATGCGTTGGGTGCCCAATGAGCACCAGGCGTAGCCGTCGATTCGGTTGTGTCTGCGAAGAGATCCCTGTGTGTTGACTGATCCTGCTCTGGCGGGCGGGACACTTTCCCCGGCAAAATGCCCGAAATGTCCATGTCTGGTGGTATCGATGGGCAGGGTGCACGCGGTGAGAATGCTGGGTCATCCCGGCGAGGCGCAACCGTCCGTGTACCAAAAAAGGGCGAGGCTTATCTGATTATGCAGAAAGAAAGCGATGGGCTGCGTTCAGTCAATGCGCCGTATGGTTGTCCAGGGGGTCTCAACGCGCGCCCGGGAAGAGCCGTCAAGGATGCCACGGACCGTGATTTCACAGGTGTGGCCAGCGGCGAGACCGGGTGCGGGCAGCATCCGGATCCGCAGCCACGTGAGCGAACCCGCCGCGGCCCCGCCCAGATCGGCCGGACCATCCGAACCGGTGGGATCGTCGGTGGAAAGCATGCGGACGGCCACGACGTCACCATTGGTATTGGCCCGGTCGCGCAGCCGCTGGGCCTGTTCCCAATGCCATGTAGCTTAAGTTGATCATGCTGGGGTGGTGGGTTCCGGGTCGTGCGGCGTGGTGCGGCGACCGGGTGACGCGGTCGGTGTTTGGATCAGGGGTTGTGAGTGGGGTTGAGGCGGATCGTTCGGGTGTGCGTCCTGATCAGGTGTCGTTGGGGGTGCTGGTCAACGCGGTGCCGCGGGACGCGGTGGACGAGGCGGTCGCGGTGTGTGGGGTGCGGGAGCGCCGGTCGGACGGCAAGCTGCCCGCGCATGTGGTCACCTATTTGACGTTGGTGTTGTGTCTGTTCCCGGACGAGGACTATGAGGAGGTCGCGACCCGGGTGACCGGGTCGTTGGACCGGTGGGGGTGCTGGAACGCTGGGTGGAGTGTCCCGACGGCCAGTGCGATCACGCAGGCGCGTAAGCGGCTGGGCCGGGCGATCTTCGGCGAGTTGTTCGAGCGGACGTGTGGGCCGGTCACGGGGACGACCGGTCCGGGGGCGGTGGCGGGGGCGTTGGGCACGGCGCGGGGATCGTTCCTGCGCCGGTGGCGGCTGCTGGCGATCGACGGGTTCGAGGTCGACGTGCCTGACAGCAAGGAGAACGCCGCGGAGTTCGGCTACGCGGGGTCGGGAGACAACCGGTCGGGGTTCCCGAAGGCGCGGGTGGTGGCGCTGGCCGAGTGCGGCACGCATGCGTTCGTCGCCGCCGAGGTCGACGCCTACCAGGTGGGTGAGAAGACGCTGGCCAGCCGGCTGTACCCGCGGCTGCGGGGTGATGAGCTGCTGACCGCGGATCGGGGTTTCTACTCGTGGGCCGCCTGGGACAGCGCGCAGGCCACGGGCGCGGCGTTGCTGTGGCGGGCACCGACCCAGCTGGAGTTGCCCGTCGTGCGGGTCCTGCCCGACGGGACCTACCTCACCGTTTTGATCAAGCCGACCGTGCGTGGCGGGCGGCGGGAACGGCTGCTGGCCGCCGCCCGCGCGGGCGTGGACCTCACCGACATCAACACTGTTCCGGACGCGTTCGATGACCGCGGGCTCCCGGTCGTGCATCTCGCCCGGGTCGTCGAGTACGACGTGCCCGACCGGGTCGGTAACAGCACCGGTGAGCTGATCGTTCTGCTCACCACGATCACCGACCCGCGTGACGCCCGCGCCGACGAACTGGCCGCCGCCTACCACGAGCGGTGGGAAGAGGAAACCGCGAACGACCAGCTCAAAACCCATCTCCGCGGCCCCGGGCGAGTCCTACGGTCCCGTCTTGCGGACCTGGTCTACCAGGAGATCTGGTCCTATCTGATCGTCCACCATGCGATCAGTGACCTGACCGCGCAGGCGTCCGCCGCCGCGGACCTCGACCCGGACTCGATCTCCTTCGCCAAGGCCCTCCGCCTGATCCGCCGTACCGCCACCGGGACGGCGGACATTTCCCCCTGCGGACTGGACTGACCACCTTCCCAAGCACCTGTCCGACCTCGCCCGGCTCCTGATCCCCGACCGCCGTGAACGCACCTGCCCCCGCGCGGTGAAACGCGCCCGCCACAACAACTACCGCGTCAAAAAACCCGGCGAGGCCGCCAGCATCCGCCATCACGCTCCAGCAACGGTCAGGATCCACCCTCTCAGCCAAACATGATCAAACTAGGCTACGTGGCATTGGGCCTGTTCCCGGCGGTGTCGGGCAGCCCGTTCCTCGTCGGCCTCGGCGAGGTTCTCGGTGGCCTTCGCGAGTTCCGCCTCGCCGGAGTCCGGGTCGTCCTCGCCGGGACCGTCCGGGTCGTCGGAGCGGTGGCGTCGATGATCATCGTGGCGAGGTCCGCGAGTGCGAACGACCGCGGCGCGGCGACGGGGAACGAGAACGTCACGGGGGGCATCGGGTGACGTTCTTCGGGCGGAGTCGGCGCGGGGTGAAGTCGTTGAGGGGCGAGCTCGGCGCCGCCAGACCCGCGGGCGGCGGGGTCGAGAGACGGTGGAGCCAGAAGCCAGGGGGCCGCCAGACGGTCAGACGGGAAAGCGGGTGCCGGGTAGTCGGGTGCGCGGCCGTCCCCGCAGGTCGTCGCGGACGCGGACGCTTGGAGCGTCGGTGGCGGCGTCGAGCATGTTGGTGACGGCGTCACCCCACAGCGTCCAGCAGTCGGTGGCGGCAGCGGTGTCGGCGACGGCGCGGACCTTGAGGTCGATCTCCGGCTGGCCGGTGTGCCGCTTCATCGCGGCCCTCGCCTGGGTGCGGTAGTAGTTCTCGACCGCGTTCCAGGCGGCGATCGGCGGCCGGAGCTGGGCGAGCTCCTTGGCGGTGAGCATGCCGATCGCGGCGCCGGCCGGGGTGGGCGGTTGGGTCCCGAGCTTCGCCGCGAACCCGTCCAGCTGCCCGACAAGCTGGTCGAGGCTCTTGCCGCTGGCCTTTTGCAGGGCCGTCCGGCCCACCTTCCGGTCTTCCTGCCATGATTCAGCAAAACTCTGGAAATACTTCGGGGGAGATGTTATGGCGGGTCTCGGTGGGCTGTGTTCGCAGCGCGGAAGGGGGGCGCCCTATCGGGAACATGGTCAGAAATCGGGCATCCGCTGACGTTGGTGGAATCGGGTGGTTGACGGACGTGCCGCAACTAAAGATGCTGATCACACATTCCGATCAGGGAGGCGATCGCATGGCGAACGAGCAGGCGGGTTTTGACGGGGTTGCCGTCGACGAAATCATTGTTCCGGGAGCCGAGGACCTGTGGTCCGACGTCGAGGAAGAGGAGATCGTCGGCATCGCCAGGACCTGTGCCTACGACCCCCTCACCAGGCTCTAGGCCGCATTCTGGCGGACGGGCCCCGCGCTCGGACCAGCCGACCGGACACGCCGCGCCCGAACCGGGGCGGCGTGTCCGGACCTCGTGCGTCACATGATGAGCGTCCGTTGTTTCCGCGGTCCGGCGTGGCAGGGCAGCCAGCGGAGGAACGGCCGGGGTGGGCGCTCGGAACTGACGGGTGGCACGGGCAGGCGGACAGGTGGATATCGGCGACAGCGGTGGATGCGGGAGGCCTCTTGACCACCAGACTGACCACCAGAGTGTCCCGGGTGGGTCCGGCGTCAGCGGTCTGGGCCGACCAGGCCGCGATCCGCACGCAGGGTCCCGCCGCGTACTTCGCACGCACCGGCCTGCTTGTCCTGCCGGGGCTGCTCTCGCCGACGCAGGTCGAGCGATGCTCCACCGAGATCGACCGGGTCGTCGCGGACCTGAGTCCGATGCCGAACGTCCGGGTCATCGGCAAACGGAGCCCGCGGGATCCGTCCTACGACCTTGAGGATCTGCCGGACGCGACCGGCCGCACACCCGTCCGCAAGATCACTGGCTTCGGTCAGCTCTCCGACGTCCTGTTCCACTCCCTGGTGGCACAGCCGGCCCTGCTCGCGGCGCTGCACCTGGTGCTCGGCCGGCGCATCGAGCTCTACCGCGATGCCCTCATGCTCAAGTCCGCGCAGGTGGGGCAGGAGAAACCCTGGCATCAGGACGCGGTCTACTGGCCGTTTCGACCGATGCGGCTGGTCAGTGCAATGATCGCCATCGACCGGGCGGCGCCGGAGAACGGCTGCCTGCAGGTCGTGCCCGGCTCGCACCACCAGGTCGCCGAGCATCACAAGGTCGACTGGGAGCTTCAGGTCGACCCGGCCGGGCGGGAACGCGACGCCGTCTACGTCCCGCTGGAGCCGGGGGACTGTCTGATCTTCCACAGCCTGCTGCTGCACGCATCCGAACACAACACCTCAACCCTGCGCCGCCGGGTCTCCATCACCAGTTACAGCCCGGGTGACCTGCGGATTCTTGATCCGACCCTGGCACCACCCGAGCTGCTGAGCAGCCGTCCCGACCGCGAGCAGGAGAGCGATGCAGATACCGAAGTCTGACGAACTGTTGCTGTCGGGTACGGCCGCGCCGGAACCGAACGTGGCGGTCGACCTGGCCGGGGACGCCGTCGACCGGATCGACGTCGGCTGGTGCGAGTTCCGCTTCACCGGCCGCACCGCGTTGCGCACCGCCCGGATCCTCGAGCTGTGCGACGGGGAGACGACCATCGAGGAGATCGCCCGGCGGCTGGCGGCGCCCGAGGCGACCGTCGGCGCCACCGTCACCGCGCTCTACACCCGTGGCATCCTGCGTGACACCCGTCGGGCGCAGGTGCCGGCCGGGCTGTTCGCCGAGCATGCCGTCGCCCGCGGCCGGACCCTGCGCACCGCGATGAGCAGCGAGGTCGAGCTGCTCGGCGCGCCGCCGCACCGCCGGTTCCTGCTCGGCACCCTGGTCGAGACCTACCATTTCGTCGCGTCCGCACCGGTGCACCTCGGTGCTGCCGTCGCCCACGTCGCCGACGCGCAGGTGCGCGAGGCGCTCGTCCGGCTGTTCAACGACGAGGCGGACCACGGTCGGATGCTGCGCGCCGGTCTGGTCGCCGCGGGCCTGACCGAGGAGACGATCGAGTGCAGCGCCCCGCTGCCCGCCACCCGCAGCGTCATCAACTTCCTGCGCACGCTCGCGGCCACCGATCTGCTTTCCTACGCGGTCTGCGCGGCCGTCAACGAAAGCCCGAAGACCGACACCGCGATCAAGAAGGGCTGGGACGAGCTGATCGCACTCGATCTGCTGCCCGCCGAGGCGCTGCTGCCGTTTCGCGGTCACGAACTGGAGGACGAGGAATCCGGCCACACCGCGATCGCGCAGGCCGTCTTCGCCGAACGGGCGACCCTGTCGGCGGCCGAACAACGCCGGATCTGCGCCAACCTGGAATCCTTCATCGCCGTCCAGCACGGCTGCTATCGGGAGATGAAGGAGTTCTACGGCGCCGAGGCAGGGCCGGTCGCATGGGGCGTGTGATCGCGGGAAGCCGGTGATGGCGGACGCCACGGTCGCTGCCGGCGTCCCGCGGCGGACCAGGCCCGACGCGCCGGCCGACGTCGATGCGGACCTGGCCGGCGAGGCCGGTTCCGGGGCGCTGTACCGGACCAGCCCCCAGGTCGCCGTCGTCGGCTTCGGCGGGTCGTACACGGTGCTGCGGGCCACGGATGTGCACACGGCCGTCGTGCTGCGTTCCCCGTCGAGCGCGACTTTGGATCTGCTCACCTACTTTCGCCAGCCTCGCAGCCTCCGCTCCTGGCTCGCGCGCTGGGCACCCGAACGTCGGCCGGCCGCGTCCGCCTCGCTGCGCCACGCCGTCGACCGTGGCCTGCTCACCGCGGATGGCAGCGCGGAGGGGGCGGGTGGGAACCTCGGGCCGGCGACCGACGACGTGCTGGCGGGGCTGCTGGCCGAAGTGGTGCGCCTGCGCGCTCGGCTCGCCGCCCGTCCGGTGGACACCGACGCCGCTGCGCCGCGGGCGGTGGACACCGGGCCGGCGACCCGGCTGGCACCGGTCCCGGGGGGGGGGGGGGGGGGGGGGGGGGGGGGGGGGGGGGGGGGGGGGGGGGGGGGGGGGGGGGCGGGGGGGCGCCGGGGGCCCGGGCCCCGGGGGTGTGGTGGGGCCGACGCTGCATTTCCTGGTCCGGGACGCCGCTGACCGGCTGGCCGCGGCCGAGCGCCAGCGGACGACGAGGCAGGCCGCGGCGCTCACCGGCACGGGTGCGGCGGGTGCGGCGCTTCGGCTGCATCTGGGCTGCGGGGAGCACCGGCTGCCGGGCTGGGTGAACGTCGACCTCTACCACGAGACGGCGGACCTGCGGGCAGATGTGCGGCTGGGGCTGCCCTTCGACGACGGCGCGGCCGGCGCGATCTACCTGGCCCATCTGCTGGAGCATCTCGAGTATCCCGTCGAGGCGCTCGACGTGCTGCGGGAATGCCGCCGGGTGCTGGGCGACGGCGGACTGCTGCGCGTGGTGGTGCCGGACATCCGGTCGTTTCTCGTCGCCTACGTCGACAACGACGCGGAGTTCTTCCGCCGCTTCGAGCAGCACTGGGAACGGGCTCCGGCGCCGACGCTGCTGGCATCCTTTCTGCACTATGCGGGGGCGGGGGAGTTCCCGTGGGTCGCCGACCGCCACCGGTTCGGCTACGACGAACCGACGCTGACCGACCTGCTGCACACGGCCGGTTTCACCGCGGTACGCCGGTGCACGGCCGGGGACAGCCTGATCGCCGACCCGGCGCTCGACTACTCCTGGGCGAACGAGCTCATCGTCTCCGACCGCCCCTTCTCCCTGATCATGGAAGCGGAGGTGGCGCGGCGGTGAGCAGTGCGCAGCCGTACATCGTCGGTTTCTCCGACTCGGTGCACGACCGGTCGGCCTGTCTGTTCCGCGGCACCACGCCGCTGGTCGGGATCGAGGAGGAACGGCTCACCCGGCAGCGGTACGCACTCGACTTCGCCGGCCGCGACCGCTGGGACGCCGCCGTCTACCGCGAGCTGGACCTGGTCGGCGGCACCGCCGGGTTCCACGACGCCCGGATGCGCCGTCTCACCGACTACTGCTTGGCCGCCGCGGGCATCGACGAGTCGCAGGTGTCGCTGTGGATCGGCAGTTCGCTGCACACCGCGTTCCCGTTCGCCGACCGCGCCGTCTACCTCAACCATCATCTCGCCCACGCCGCCTCGGCGTTCTTCGGTTCCGGCGCGACCAGCGCGGCCATTCTGATCATGGACGGCTACGGGGACAGCACGTCCGGCGATGCCTTCGAAACCATGTCGATCTACGCGGGAACCGAGGCGCGCATCGACACCCTGCAGCGTGTCTCCGGTGTCAAGGCCGACATTCACATGGCCAACTCCGCCGGCATCTTCTACCGGATCGCCACCCTGCTGTCCGGGTTCAGCGTCGTCGACGAGGGCAAGGCGATGGGCCTCGCCGGGCACGGCGAGCCGCGCTACCAGAAACACATTCTCGAACACATCAGTTTCGGTGCGGACGAGGTGGAGATCGACAACGACCAGATCTGGCGGGCGATGCAGCCCTACCGATCCACGGAGCTTGCCGACCGCGCCGACATGGCGGCGAGCTTCCAGGCGGTCCTGGAACAGATCGGCGTGTTCTACGCCCGCCGGGCCCGGGAGCTCACCGGCAGCGACACGCTGTGCATGGCCGGCGGGGTCGCGTTGAACTGTGTCGCCAACCAGAAGATTCTCGAGCAGGCCGGATTCTCCCGGGTCTGGGTTTTCCCCGCCGCCGCCGACAACGGGATCGCGATGGGCGCCGCCTACTACGGGGCGCACGTCCTGCACCGTGGCGGGCCCGCGTCCGGTCTGGCAACCCCGTGTCTGGGCCGCGGCTACCCGCGTGAGCAGGTGCTCGCGGCACTCGAGGAGATCATCGGGCTCGCCGCCGTCGAGGAGATCGGGCTGCGGGCGTGTGCCGAACGGGCCGCGCGGCGGATCGCGGCCGGTGAGCTCGTCGCCTGGTTCCAGGACGGCTCCGAGATCGGCCCCCGGGCGCTCGGGCACCGCAGTCTGCTCGGTGATCCGCGCACCGTCGACATGCGGGAGCGGATCAACGCCGCGGTGAAGTCACGGGAGGCGTTCCGTCCCCTGGCGCCGCTGGTGCTCGAGGAGGAGGCCGGTGACTGGTTCGACTGCGCCCGCTCGCCGTACATGCTGTTCACCCCCGATGTCCGCCCGCGTACCGCGCAGCTCGCCCCGGCGATCGTGCACGCCGACGGCACGGCCCGGGTCCAGACCCTCGCCGAGGCCGACAATCCGGCGCTGCACCTGCTGCTGCGTGAGTTCCGCCGGCGCACCGGCCTGCCGCTGGTCATCAACACCTCGTTCAACCTGCGCGGCGAGCCGATCGTCGAAACCCCGCTGGACGCGGTGCGGGCCTTCGCGGAGGCTCCCATCCCCGTCCTGTGCATCGACGGCTTCTGGGTCACCAAGGCCGAGGGCGTCAGGTCCGATGGCGCCAGGTCCACTGCGGGCGGGCCGGACGATCCCGGGCCGGACGGGGCCGGGCCGCTCGGCAGGGCCGGGTGATCGGGCGGCGGGCGGTCGGACGCTCGGGGCTGCGGTTCAGCGCACTGAGCCTCGGCGGGATGACCCTCGGACACAACGCGGCGTTCGGCGCGATCGGCGCGGACGCCACCGAGGCGGCCCGGATCGTCGCCCGTGCCCTCGACGCCGGGATCGACACCTTCGACACCGCCAACGTCTACGGCGAGAGCGAGCACCTGCTCGGCCGGCTGCTCGCGTCCCGCCGCGACGACGTGGTGCTGTGCACCAAGGTCCGCTTCCCGACCGCCGTCCCCGACAGCGGTGCCGGTGGCGCTGGTGGCGCTGGTGATGGCAGTGGGGGTGGGGCTGCCGGTGGTGGGCCACCACCGGCCAGCAGCTACGGGCTGTCCCGCGGCGCGGTGCTGCGGGCGGTCGAGGGTTCGCTGCGCCGGCTCGGTACCGACTACCTCGACGTCCTGTGGCTGCACATGCAGGACCGTTCGGTGCCGATCGCCGAGACGCTGGCCACCACCGACACCCTCGTCCGACAGGGGAAGGTCCGCTACGTCGGGCTGTCGAACTTCATGGCCTACCGGGTCGCCGAGGCGGTGTGCGTCGCCGGCGCCCGCGGGTACGAGGCGCCGGTCGGCCTGCAACTGCCCTGGTCGGCGGTCGGCCGCGGGGTGGAACGGGAGCTGGTGCCCGCCGCCCGCCACTTCGAGCTCGGTGTCGCCGTCTACAGTCCGCTGGCCCGCGGCCTGCTCAGCGGCAAGTACGAACGCGGTCGCGAACCCGTCGACGGCAGCCGGCTCGCGCTGTGGAAGGAGGAGCTCGCCGGCCGCGACACCGACCGCACCTGGGCGGTGCTCGCCGCACTACGCGGCATCGCCGCCGACCACCGGGTGCCGGTGGCCGCGGTCGCGCTCGCCTGGGTGCTGGCCCGGCGTCCGGTCGCGAGTGTCATCGTCGGGGTGCGTACCGCCGAGCAGCTCGAGCAGAACCTGGCCGCGGCCCGGCTGCGGCTGAGCCGGGAGGAGACCGCCCGCATCGACGCCGTCTCCGAACCGGACTGGGACTATCCCGAGTCGTTCATCGGCCGCTTCGAGGCCTGGTGATCCCACGAACGCAGGGTGGGGGTGCCGCCGGCCCGCGACCGGGTTCGATGCCGCCACGGACGCCGCGCTACCGCCGCGGGACGCACTCGCTGCTCGCCCGCGAGACCGCCCCCGCCGCGGTCGGCCTGTGGCTCGCCGAACTGGACGCCGCCCCACCACCGTGCGTCGTCGACGCCGTCACCGACTACGTCACCGGCGGCCATCTCGGCTACGGCGACGCGTTCGACCTCGCCACCGACAGCCTGCGCCGCTGGCTCGCCGACCAGCACGACTGGCCCACCGAAGCCAGCCGGTTCACCTGGTACTCCGGTGCGGTCCACGCCGTCGCCGTCACCATCCTCGCCCTGACCGACCCCGGGGACGCGGTCGCCGTGCTCACCCCGTCCTACCCGCCGGTGCTGCGGGCGGTGGGCGAACTCGGGCGCCGGCTGGTGCCCTGGCCACTGCTGGACGAGGACGCCGGCCACCGCCACGACCTCGACGCGCTCGATGCTCTGCTCGCCCAGAACACCCCCCGGCTGCTGGTCCTCACCAGCCCGCACAACCCGACCGGGCGGGTGTTCACCGCCGCCGAGCAGCACGCCCTCGCCGCCCGCGTGGCCCGTCATCCGACGCTGTTCGTCCTGTCCGACGAGGTGTTCGCCGATCTGGTCCATCCCGGCCACCGACATCTCTGCTTCGCCCGTGCCGCCCGTGCCGCCGGTGGCGGCGAGCTGGACGCGCGGACGGTCACGGTCCTGTCGGCGTCCAAGGCGTTCAACCTCGCCGGTCTGCGCTGCGCCGCGGTCCACGCCGGTTCGGCGGAGCTCTCCGGCCGGCTCGCCGCCGTGCCCGCGGCGCTCACCGGCACCACGTCCGTCGTCGCCGCGATTGCCAGCGCCGCCGCCTGGGACGGCGGCCACGACTGGCTCGCCGCGACCCGCGCACACCTCACCGCGAACCGTGACCTGCTGTTCGACCACCTGGCCCGCTACGTCCCCGCCCTGACCGGACGTCCGCCGGAGGCCACCTACCTGGCCTGGCTGCGGGCCCACGGTCCGCTCGCCGACCCGGAGTTCCCGGGCGCGCAGGCCGGGGCCGACGTGCGGTCGAGACTGCTGGCCGCCGGTGTCGACCTCGCCGCCGGTGCGCCCTTCGGCGATCGGACGGGACGGCGGGTGCGCCTGTCCTTCGGCTGCCCGCCGGATGTCCTGACCGCGGCCCTCGACCGGCTCACGGTCACCTGCGCCGCCTGGGACGCGGCCCTCGCGCGCGGTGGGAGGTCTGATGCCGGTCCACCCGGTTGACCTGGCCGAGCCGGCCTGGCGCAGCGACCCGTTTCCCGGCTGGGCCCGGCTGCGCGCCGCCGGGCCGCTGCACCGTACCGTCGACGGGGCGTGGCTCGTCGTCGGCCACCGCGAGGTCGACCTGCTGCTGCGCACCGACCGGGTCGGCAAGGACCTGCGTCGCCTGCGCGGTTACGCCGACCTCCGCCCCTACGGCCGTGACGGCCTCGCCGAGCACTACATCGAACAGTGGATGGGCGTGCGTCTGCCCGAGGTCCATGCGGTGTGGCGGTCGCTGGTCGCCCCTGGCTTCACCCGGCGCTCGGTCGCCGGGTTACGCGAACGGCTCATCCAGACCGCGGACGACCTGCTCGCCGCCGCACCGGCGGCCATGCCGTCGACGGTCGGCGGATCCTTCGATCTGATGGCGAGCTTCGCGCGACCGTTTCCGGTCGTGGCGACCGCGCTCGCGCTGGGCCTGACCGACGTCGGCGTCGAACGTCTCGCGGGCTGGTCCCGGGCGATCACCGCCGTCCTGGAGCCGGACGCGGAGCCGGCCGCCCGCCGCGGCGCCGAGACGGCGCTGGCGGACCTTGCCGACTATCTGCGCGTTCAGCTCGACGACCGACGCCGACGGCCCACCGACGACGTCCTCGGCCGGCTCACCGCGGGCAACACCGGGCCGCACGCGCCGTTCGACGACGACCAACTGGTCGCGACAGTCCTGCTGCTGTTCCTGTCCGGCAACGACACCGTCGCCGGCCTGATCGGCAACGGCGTGCTGGCCCTGTCCGCCTTCCCCGACCAGCAGGATCTGCTGCGCGGCCGGCCGGAGCTGCTGCCGCTCGCGGTCGAGGAGATCCTGCGTTTCGACGGGCCGGCCTGCATCGCACTACGGGCCGTCTACCAGCCGATCACCATCGCCGGCCACGACCTGGCCGCCGGCGACACCCTGCTGCTCGCCCTCGCCGCGGCCAACCGCGACCCGGGCGCCTTCACCGACCCCGACCGGCTGCGCATCGACCGTCGCCCCAACCGTCACCTCGGCTTCGGTGCCGGCCCGCACGCCTGCGTCGGCACCGGCCTCGCCCGCACCGAGGCCACCCTCGCCCTCGCCGCCCTGCACCGGCACATTCCCCGGCCGAGGTGCGATCCGGCCACCGTCACCTGGTCCGACGAGCAGTACCAGCGCTACCCGCAGACCCTGATCCTCACCTGACCCGACAATCCGACCCGCGGTCGCTGCGGGAGGCCGACACCGGCTGGCAGACTGCCGCTGAGGTACCGCAGGCGCGCCACGTACCGGAAGGACAACTCATCCCATGCCCCAGCTCGACGACCAGCGGTGGATGACCCGGGCGATCGAACTCGCCCACCGCTGTCCACCCGCCACCGGTGCCTACTCGGTGGGGGCCGTCCTCGTCGGCGAGGACGGCGAGGAGATCTCCTGCGGCTTCTCCCGGGAGGTCGACGACGCGGTGCACGCGGAGGAGTCGGCTCTCGCCAAGATCGACCCGGACGACCCGCGGCTCGCCACGGCGACGATCTACAGCACCCTGGAACCGTGCTCCCAGCGCACCTCCCGGCCACGCAGCTGCACCCAGCTCATCCTGGCGGCGAAGATCCCCCGGGTGGTCATCGCCTGGCGTGAACCCGGTCTCTTCGTCGCCGACTGCCAGGGCTACGAGCTGCTCACCGCGGCCGGTGTCACCGTCGTCGAACTGCCCGAACTCGCCGAGCGGGCCCGCGCCATGAACGCCCACCTGTCGGTCTGAACTCCTTCGTTTCCAGGCGATGAACACGATCACCCTGTGCGGGCTGCCCACAGGGCGCTGATCACGTCGATTTCCTGGCCGCCCCGGTCGCGTAGGTGGTGCAGGCGGGCTCGTGGGTGTGGCAGAGTCACCTCACGGCGAGGTCACCTGGTTCGCGGGGCTTGGAGTACGCGTTTCTCGGGGCCTTCACCGCACCTTCTGCGGGGCCTCCAGCACACGTTCCGCCGAAGATCGTCAGACGTCACCGAGGTACAGGCGCGGACACCGCAGCCGTGGAACCCGCGGGAGCGGGGACAGGGATGGAACCGGTGGGGGAGGCGACGCAGTCGGCGGGGGCGGGGGCGTGCAGGCTGGCGAGCAGGGCGAGGCGCTCGGCGCTCGTCGAGCCGGGTTCGGGGGTCAGCAGGACCAGCCGCTGGCCGGGGTCGTCCTGCAGCCGCAGGATCTCCTCGGCGAGAGAGAGCTCGCCGACGAGCGGATGGCGGAACTCGCGCCGGCCAGGCCCACAGTCGCGCACTCCGTGGCGCGCCCAGGTGGACGCGAAGTCCGCGCTGTTGACGCACAGCTCGCCGATCAGCGAGGTGAGCGTCGCGTCGTCGGGATGCTGCCCGCTGGCCAGGCGCAGGTAGCTGACGACGTCCTCGACCTTGCGCCGCCAGTGGACGTACAGGTCACGGGTGTGCGCGTCGAGCAGGATCAGGCGGGCCATGTTCGGCCGGGTGGCGCACTGTGACGGCGCGGCGAAGTCCAGGTGTGAGGCGATCAGCGCATGCCCGAGCCGGTTCCAGGCGAGGACGTCGGTGCGTCGGCCGAGCACGAGCGCCGGGACGTCACGCATCGTGCCGATCAGCTGCAGGATGGCGGGTCGGACCCGTTCGGGGCGCGTCGAGCGTCGCGCGGCTCGGGCCGGCCGGGCGAGCGAGCGCATGTGCGCCTGCTCGTCGTCGCTGAGCAGCAGCACCCGGGCCAGGGAGTCCAGGACCGCGTCCGAGGCGTTGCGGCTCTGCCCCTGCTCGAGACGGGTGTAGTAGGTGACGCTGACCCCGGCGAGCTGCGCGAGCTCCTCACGCCGCAGCCCGGGCACCCGCCTGCGGTCACCCGGCCGGCTCAGCCCGGCATCGGCCGGGGTGAGACGAGCGCGGCGGGAACGAAGGAACTCGCCGAGTTCGGTCATGGCGGCTATTGTCCCCGACCAGCTGGCCGGATAATCCGTCCCAGGGTGACCCTGTCATTGCCACCCCTGGCAGGGGTGGCAATCGCAGGGTCGTGGCTGCCGTGCCGATTCGGCGGCAGTGTGCAGAGGCATGACCGAATCCTCCCTCGCCCCGCACACGGCGGGATCCGGATCGTCCGGACCTGACCCGGCAGCCGACGTGCCAGCGGCCGGGTCGCAGCCGCCGAGCGCCGAGTCGCGGATGACCCGTCGCCAGCAGCTCGCCCTGGTGCTGCTGCTCGGTAGCCAGTTCATGCTGGCGATCGACTTCTCGATTCTGAACGTGGCGCTGCCGTCGATCGGGAGCGGCGTCGGCCTCGGCGACGGTGACCTGCAGTGGATCGCGACCGCGTTCGCGTTGCCGTCCGCCGGGTTCACGTTGTTGTTCGCCCGGGTCGCGGACCTTTCCGGCCGTCGCCGGCTCTTCCTGATCGGCCTGGGCCTGCTCGTGGTCGCGTCCCTGCTCGGCGGGCTGGCGCAGTCCCCGGTGGAGCTGCTCGTCGCCCGCGTCGGGCAGGGGCTGGCCGCGGCGATCGCCGTCCCCGCGGCCCTGTCGCTGCTGGTCACGACCTTTCCGGACGGGCCGGTGCGCCGCCGCGCGCTGGGCCTCAACGGTGCCCTGCTGCCCGCCGGGTTCACCGTCGGCGCGCTGGTGGGTGGACTGCTCACCGGCTATCTGAGCTGGCGCTGGGCGTTTCTGGTGAACGTGCCCGTCGCGCTGGCCATTCTCGTGGCGACGCCGCGGGTCATTCCGCTCGACCGCGGCACGTCGGGACAGCGCCTGGACATTCCGGGTGCGCTCACGGTCACCGCGGGTCTCGTCGCCTTCGTTTACGGGGTGTCCCGCGGCGGCGAGGACGGCTGGTCGGATCCGTGGGTGTGGGTCGCGATCGGCCTCGGCCTCGTCCTGCTGGTCGCCTTCTGGCGGATCGAACGGTCCAGCCCGCATCCGCTGGTCTCGATGGACGTCCTGCGGATGCGCCATGTCGGTTGGGGTAATGCCGGCGGCTTCGGCGTGTTCGCGCTGGGCAGCTCGATCGTGTTCATCATGACGCTCTACCTGCAGCAGGTGCTCGGCTATTCGGCGGTCACCACCGGTCTCATCTTCGGGGTTCCCGGGGCCGCGGCGTTCACCGCGGGAATGATCTCGCCCCGGCTGCTCACGGTCATCCCGTCGAAGCCGCTGCTGGTGTTCGGTCTGGTCCTGCAGGGGCTGTGCGCGCTCGCGCTGGTGTTCGTCGGGCTGGACCGCGGTTCCCTGACGCTGCTTCTGGTTGCCTCGGTCGTCGGTTTCTTCGGGCACGCCTGTGGCATCGTCGGCTATCTGATCACCGCCACCTCCGGCCTGCGTGACGACCAGCAGGGCCTGGCCACGGGCCTGACGACGCTGACGCAGCAGGTCGCGCTGACCCTGGGCATCCCCGTCCTGTCGGCGGTCGCGAACGCCCGCACCAACACGCTGCGCGCCGACGGCGACCACTCGCCGGCCGATGCCGTTCTCGGCGGTCTGCACCTGGCGCTCGGCGTGAACGCCGCCGTCACCGCCGTCGTGGTCGTCCTGGTCACCGTCTTCCTCGTGCGCCCCGGTCGTCCCCGGCGCACGGACCGCGCAGACCTGGCGGATCCGGGGGACCTGGCGCAGGACCGCGTGGCAGCGTCGTCCCAGGGCGCCGCCCTGCCGGCAGCCGCCGGATCGGCCCCGGCGTAGGCGGATCAGCCGCCGGCGGTGGTCGACGACCGTGGGCTGCCGCCGTCCACCGCACCGGCACCACCGGTGATCAGGACGAAAGCGGCCAGGGCGGCCACGACGAAACCGGCGACCGCCACCGCCCACCCGGCCGCACGCCCCCTGTGTGCCGTGCTATCCGATCCGGCGGTGGATGTGGTGAACGAGACGGGCGATGCCGCGGTAGGGGTCCTGGGCGCCGGCCACCCACTCGGCGTCGACGACGGCGTCCACGTCCGGCCCGGGCGGAACATCACCGAGATGGTCGGTGAAGGTCCTGATGCCGTACCAGGCGAGTGACCGTGTCCCGGCGGCGGTGAGGATCCCGGCGACGTTCGCAGGATCGTCGCCGGGTGGTACTCGCATCGCCGGCTGCCGATCCGGTCCGGCAGCACCGGCAGCACCGGCACCGGTGGCGGCCCGGGCGGTCACGGCGGGCCAGGGGTCACCGAGCAGCGCGGTGGTGTCCTGCCAGCGACCCTGCAGTCCCGCCCGCAGGGCGAGCGCCGGGCCGTTCTTACCGACCACGGAGACGATTCCCCCGGGCCGGGTGAGTTCGACCAGGACGTTCAACAGGGGCGCCGGCTCGGGGACGAACATGATGACGCCATGGCAGAAGGTGGCATCCCAGCCGGTCCCCACCAGGTGGACGGCGTCGCGTCCGTCTCCTTCGACCAGTTCGACGCGTCGGCGGACCGACTCGGGGGCGTTGGCCAGCCCACGTCGCGCCGCGGCCAGCATGTGCGGGTCGGGCTCGCAGACAGTCACGTGGTATCCCCGCCGGGCGAACTCCAACGCCTGCACGCCGTTCCCACCGCCGATGTCCAGCAGCCGCGCGGGCGCGGGCGGCAGGTGCTCGACCAGTGCACGGGTGACCAGCCGCTGGCGGACGATCCCCCGCAGGGTCGCCGTGTGCGCCACGTAGTCGGCGGTGTCCGTGTAGTCCGCCGCACCGGGGCCGTCGACGACGGCAAGCACCCGGGCCTCGCCGTCGGATGCCGACGGACGGCTCGGTGGAACGCTGTGCTCGAGAACGGGCGTGCTGAGGTTGCTGGCCGAGGACGGCTGCATCAGGTGGTGCTCCTTCCGGTCCCTGAAGACATGTCCTGTTCAGCGGTGCCGCGAACCTCTTTCGAGCCGTCCCCGGCATGCTTCAGGTCACGCGTCGGGCCCCGTCACTGCGACGGCTGTGAGCGTCCGGTCAGGGCGTCGGCCGTGGTGGCTCCCCGGCGAGTACCCGCGCCAGGTATGCGCTGAAGAGGTCGCCGAGCCGGCGGGCAGGCTCGGCATCGTCGGTGTCATCGGTGTTGGCATCGTCCGCGTCGGCGGCGCCGGTGGCTGCCGCCGACCGCAGGGATCCGTTGCGGCTGAGCGTGACGAGGCCGTGCACGAGCGCCCAGCTGATGAGGGCAAGGGCGGGGACGTCCCGCGGTGCCGGCTCCGTCGGCGTGAGGTGGCGGACGGCGGAGCCCAGGATGCCGAGCGCGCTTGCCCGCGCCGTCTGCAGGACGGGATCCTCGGGACGCAGCTCGCTGGGCCGGAACATCAGGTCGAACAGTGCGGGGTTGGCGAGGCCGAAGTCGATGTAGGAGCGTCCGAGCCCGGCCAGGTGTTCCTCGGGGCTGGAGCCGTGGATCTGGCGAAGCTGCCCGGTCAGAGTGTTGAAGCAGTCGGCCGCGCAGACCCTGCCGGACGGGTCGTCCCACGAGAACCGCGGCGTGCATGTCGTCGGCATGCGCTGGGGAAAGATCGTCGAGATCGATGCCAACGAGGACTCCCAGGTCGTCGCCGAATCGATGAAAATCCTCGCCGCCATGGCCAGGACGAAGGACTGGCCCCACCCGTCCTCAGCTGAACCTGGATGCGACGAGTCGTGCGATGTCTCGTCGGGCCCGGCGGCCTTCCGCGATCAGTGGCAGGAGGGGATAGGCGTGTTGCATGCCGTCCGCTTCATGGAGCGTGATGGGCTGGCCTACCTCGTCGCACCGGTGGGCAAGCCGGTGCGCGTCGGTGTTGAGGATGTCGGAGGTGCCGGTGAACACGTCGATCGGGGCGAGACCGCGCAGGTCTGCGAGCAGGGGACTGACCCGGGCGTCGTGCGGGTCGAGCGGGCCGGCGTAGAGCCGACCGGCCTCGACCAGACCGTCGACTGCGAGCATGCGGTCCTGGGCGTCGATCTCGCGCTGGCGTGGTTCGGAGACGGTGATGTCGAGCCACGGGGAGATCAGCACGATGCGGGCCGGTTGCGGGTCGCCGCGATCGCGTAGCTGTTGTGCGGCGGCGAGGGCCAGGCCGCCGCCGGCGCTGTCACCCATGAGGGTCACCGGCCCGTGGCCGGAGCGCACGAGGGTGGCGAGCAGATCCGTCATCGCGGGGACGGTGCGCTCGGCCGTCACCTGCGGGGCGAGGGGGTAGATCGGCACCTCCACCTGGGCCGGTGCCGCCAGCGCCAGGCGTCGGACGAAGGCCCAGTGGAACGGGCCGATCTCGTGGATGTAGGCGCCGCCGTGCAGGTACAGCACGCGGTGCTCCACGCGGTGTACCGGGGGCGCGACGGTGTAGACGGGAGTACCGGCGACCTGGCGAACGCCCAGGCGGGTGCCCTGCGACAGGGTGCGCGGCGGCGCGTAGGACGTGGGGCGCAGCGCGAGCTGCTCGACGTGGGCGCGGGTGCGCTCGGGAGTACTGAAGGATCGCTTGGCACCGGTCAGGCGGATGCCCACGTTGACAGCAGAATTGAGGACGCAGGAGCGAACGTTGATGACGACCTCGCTTCGAGCCGGGCCGGGCCGGGCCGGGCGATTCAGGTGTGCGATGTTTCCAGCTGGCGGTGCAGGAGCACCGGGGGTCCGGGCTTGCACGGAACAGGACGCCGACGGTCATGCCCCGGACAGCGGCCGCGTAGCGGGTCGTCGAACACCGACCAGTAGCTTACGCTACGTAAATCACATGTTTTGGCCTTGTAACGACGCTTGTCAAGGATGACTGCACGAAGGTGGGCCGGGACAGGTCGACGCCGCTTCCCACCTGCGAGGCAACCCACGAGCTGTAACGTGATCGCACGAGGGAGCGCCGCGGACGACGGGAAACACGACGTGAACCTGGCCGCAGCAGATCACTGGCCCCCGACAACGCCGGAGCACTACAACGGCTTCTTCAGCTCACCACCCAGCCGATCCCCGCGAACGACCTCCAGTACCTCGCCCAGCACGGAGCCGAGGTCCAGCAGGCACTCCACGACAACCCCGGGCAATGGGAACGCTGGTGGTGGATCTGCTTCGCCACCCAACTGGCTTTCCTGCCCTGTGTCTTCGTCCTGACCGGCCGGTGGAACCCCCGCCGGGCCCGTCACGACGAAAGCGAGCACGAGCGCCTCGCGCAGCGCGAGCTCGCCATGCTCCAGCGGTCGGTCTGACGCGAAACGCCTGGTTTCCGATCGGACCGCCGCGCCGCCGATGTTGTCCGCGTCCGGCCGGCGGAGTCGGAGCCCCCGGCGGCGTGCGGGATCAGGAGTGGATCAGATCCGGCTGGGCATAGGCCAGCAGGGCGGCCTCGTCCTCCGCCAGGGCGTAACCGGCGACGGTCGTCGCGGCGGCGTCGGCGGCGTAGCGCGCCCGGTAGACCGAGCGGGACGGATGGAGCGCTGCCAGCCGCTCGGGGGTGAACTGCTTGGTCGAACCAAAGAACACGCAGGTCAACCGCCAGCGCGGTACCCGACATTGTTGCCGCGAGCGCGAGCGCGAGCGCGCCGAGCAGGGGAGTGGTTCGTTGCCACCAACGTCGGCCCGGGACCAGGGTGCCGTCGCCCGTCCGTCGCCCGTCCGTCGCCCGTGCGTCGGCCGTGCGTCGGACTGTGGAATCTCGCATTAACCGGTCACCACCATCTGGTCGATTCCTGAGCGTCGCTGGATGTTCTCGTCCGGAGACGCCGCATGGGCCGGGGGCGGGGGCACGTGCTGGCTAGACAACCCCGATCGCCCACTACCTCGTCCTGACCCCGAAAGAGGTAGGCAGAACCGGCGCGCTCCGGGGGCCCGACGCAGGCACCGGCCACCTGACCAGCTACGTCGTGATCGTGGTGAGCCCGCTCGTCGCCGGTCCGCACCATATCGTCGGCATATCGAAACCCGCATACGTGCCGGTAACGCCAGGCCCCCTTGACTGGCGGACATGAGCCACCGCGCACCAGTACCAACAGAACCGGCCCGAACGGCGGCCCCCCGCACCCGATCGGCGGCGTCCACACCCGCCACGCCCGTGCCGACACCTGGAATCACGGTTTATGGCTGCGACCGGGACGAGGCCGTGCTGTTCCGAGAACTGGCGGCCTGCTTCGGCGTGGCCGCGACCATCACCGAGGTGGCGGTGTCCGAAGCCACCGTCGACCTGGCCGTCGGGAACCGGTGCATCAGCGTCGGACACCGGACGCGGATCGCGCATCCCACTCTGCTCGCCCTGGCCCGGTCCGGCGTGGAGTACATCTCCACGAGAAGCATCGGATGCAATCACATCGATGTGGAATATGCCGAGAGTGTCGGCATCACGGTCGGCAACGTCGCCTACTCGCCTGACAGCGTGGCCGACTACACGCTGATGTTGGTGCTGATGGCGGTGCGCGATGCGAGGTCGATGGTCCGTCGCGCGGACGCTCAGGACTACCGGCTCGGTGAGACACGTGGACGGGAACTACGCGATCTGACCGTGGGGGTGCTGGGAACAGGACACATCGGCACGGCAGTCGTCGCCAGGCTGCGGGGCTTCGGTTGCCGAACGGTGACGCATGACAGCAGCCCGGCGACCGACACCGACCATGTTCCCCTCGACGCCCTGCTGGAGCTGAGCGACGTTGTCACGCTCCATACTCCGTTGAACGCGGACACGTACCACATCCTCAACCGTGAACGTCTGGCGCGGATGAAACCCGGCGCGTTCGTCGTCAACACCGGGCGCGGTTCACTTCTTGACACCCGCGCGCTTGTTCTGGAGCTGGAGAGCGGCCGGCTGGGTGGCGCCGCACTGGACGTCCTCGAAGGCGAGGAGGGCATCTTCTATACCGATCACGGCAGCGGGCCGATCGACAACGACCTGCTGGTGCGGCTGCAGCGGCTGCCGAACGTGCTGATCAGCCCGCACACCGCCTACTACACGGAACACGCGCTGCGTGACGCCGTTCGCAACAGCCTGCTCAACTGTCTGAACTTCGCGCGGGGAAAGTGACATGAGCAGACTGAAGATGGGAATCGTGTTCGGTGGTTCCACCGAAGAGCATCCGGTCTCGGTCCGGTCCGCGCAGGAGATCGCCCGGCACCTCGATCCCGAAAAGTACGAACCGTTCTGGATCGGCATCACCCGCGACGGTGCCTGGCTGTTGTGCGACGGCCCGGCCGCGGGTTGGGACGGCGACGGCAGCCGTCCGGCCGTCCTGGCGCCGGACAGCGGCATCCACGGACTGCTCGTCCTCGAGCAGGGACGCTACGATGCGGTCGCTCTGGACCTCGTGCTGCCCGTTGTGCACGGCCGGCTCGGCGAGGACGGCGCGTTGCAGGGTCTGCTGGAGCTTGCCGGTATCCCCTACGTCGGCTGCGATGTGCAGAGCTCCGCGCTGTGCATGGACAAGTCCCTCACCTATCTCGTCGCCCGCGGTGCGGGCATCGCCACGCCGAACTTCTGGCAGGTCGCGGCGAACACGGATCCCCATCCCGACCTGTTCACCTACCCGGTCTTCGTGAAGCCGGCCCGTTCGGGGTCGTCCTTCGGCGTCAGCAGGGTGACTCGGCCGGAAGAACTACTGCCGGCGGTGGCGACCGCGCGACAGTACGACGCGAAGGTGCTGGTTGAGGAGGCCGTCGTCGGCAGTGAGGTCGGCTGCGCCGTCCTGGGGAACGGCCCGGAGCTGGTCACCGGCGAGGTGGATCGAATCTCACTGCGTCACGGCTTCTTCCGGATCCATCAGGAGAGCGAGCCCGAGCGCGGCTCGGGGAACTCGACGCCGGTCGTGCCCGCTGACATTCCGGCGGAGTCGAGTCGGCTTGTCCGGGAAACAGCAAAAGCCATCTACGGCGCGTTGGGATGCCGTGGGCTGGCGCGGGTGGACATGTTTCTCCGGGCGGACGCGACAGTGGTGCTCAACGAGGTCAACACCCTGCCCGGCCTGACCTCGTACAGCCGCTATCCGCGCATGATGGCGGCCGCCGGACTGCCGCTGGCCGAGGTGATCGACCGAGTTGTGTCGTTGGCACGTGCCGGGAGGCCCCATGCATGAGAATCTCGTTTTTGTGGACGAGTTCGTGCCCGGAATACGCTGGGATGCGAAGTACGCCACCTGGGACAACTTCACCGGCAAACCCGTGGACGGATACGTGGCGAACAGGATTGTCGGCACGAGGGCGCTGTGTGCGGCCCTGGCGGAAGCACAGAAGGAAGCCGCCTCGCTGGGCTTCGGCCTGCTGCTCTGGGACGGGTACCGCCCGCAGCGCGCCGTGGACTGTTTTCTGCGCTGGTCGGAACAGGCGGAGGACGGTCGGACGAAGCTGCGGCACTACCCGAACATCGAACGACCCGAGATCCTCGCACGGGGATATGTGGCTGCCCGGTCGGGTCACAGCCGGGGCAGCACCGTCGACTTGACGCTCTACCAGCTGGCCACCGGTGAACGTGTCCCCATGGGCGGTGGCCATGACCTGATGGACCGGATCTCGCACCACGACGCCGAAGGAATCACACCGGTCGAGATGCGAAGCCGACAGCACCTCCGCGCCATCATGGAGCACTGCGGTTTTCGCCGGTACGACCGCGAGTGGTGGCACTACACGCTGAACGACGAGCCCTTTCCGGACACGTACTTCGATGTCCCCATCAGGTGACGGCGCCCGGCCGAGGGCGGGGGGAGGGAGACCGGAAGCCAACCTCGGCGGTCGCGGCAGCGGTGACGGCGGCCTCACCTGGCCGTGTGCGAGGGCGCGAGGGGAAGGTGCACGGTGACACGGAGCCCCCCGTCGGCTCGGGGGGTGAGGGTGAGGGTCCCGTCGTGGGCCTGGACGATGCTCCTGACGATTGCCAGGCCGAGGCCGACACCCGCGTGGTCGGCGTGGGTGCGTCCAGTACCGCGCTGAAAGGGCTCGACAAGGGTGGCGGTCAGCTGCGGGGTGAGCTTCTCACCGGTGTTCTCGACGGTGAGCCCGACCGTCGTCGGGTGCACGCTGGTCGTGACCCACACGGTGCCCTGTTCGGGCAGGTTGTGCACGATCGCGTTGTGCACCAGGTTCGTGGCTGTCTGCAGCAGGAGCGCATGCGAGCCGACGGTGGCGGCCACGTCGCCGGCGGTCTCGATCGTGACGCCGTGTTGTTCGGCGAACGGCAGCAGCGTCTCCGCCGCTTCTTCCGCGGCCAGGGACAGGTCGACGTGTTCGCGGGTGAAGGTTCGCGCCTTGGCGCGGCTGAGCAGCAGCAGCGCTTCGGTGAGGTCGATTGCCCGGGTGTTGACCAGACGGAGACGGTCGACCAGCTCGCCGGTGTCGCGGTGCGGATCGTTGCGGGCCACGTCGAGCAGGGTCTGCGTGATCGCCAGCGGGGTGCGCAGTTCGTGGGAGGCATTGGCGGCGAATCGCTGCTGTTCGGCGTCGTGTGCCTCGAGCCGCGCGAGCATGGCGTCGAAGGCGTCGGCGAGTTCGCGGAACTCGTCCCGGCGGCCTTCCAGCCGGATTCGGTGGGACAGCGATCCGTTCGCGGTCAGCCGGGTCGCGTTGGTGATGCGCCGCAGGGGCGCGAGCATGCTGCCCGCGAGGACCCAGCCGCCCAGCAGGCTGAACATCAGCAGGAACGTCAGCATGGCGGCTGCCTTGGGCACGAAGGCCTGCTGCAGGTCGGAGCGATCGGGTACGAACGGCCGGTCGGGCACGAACATCAGCGGGCCGCGCCGCATCCCCGGCTCGGGCGGTGCGGTGTAGATCGTTTCGGGCACGTAGCGCAGCAGGAACACCCACACGACCGCGAGCAGCAGAACACCCGCAAGCATGAGAAAACCGGCATAGCTGAGGGTGAGTCTGAGGCGAACACTCGTACCGGGCGCCCTATCCACGGTGTTCGCCCGTTCGTCCGGTGCCGGGGGCCGTGTCGATGCGGTATCCGACGCCGGGCACGGTGGCGATGATCCAGGGTTCACCGAGGCGTTTACGCAGGGCCGAGACCGTGATGCGCACGGCGTTGGTGAACGGGTCGGTGTTCTCGTCCCAGGCCCGTTCCAACAGGTTTTCGGTGCTGATGACACCGCCTTCGGCGGCGACGAGAACCTCGAGCACGGCGAACTGCTTCCTGGTCAGCGCGACATAGCGGCCGTCGCGGTGGACCTCGCGGCGAAACGGGTCCAGCCGCAGGCCCGCGATCTCCCGCACGGGCGGCCTGCGGTGCGCGCGCCTGCGGTCGAGCGCTCTGAGCCGAAGCACGAGTTCCCGCAGCTCGAACGGCTTGGTGAGGTAGTCGTCGGCGCCGATCTCGAACCCGGTGACCTTGTCGTCCAGCCGGTCGGCGGCGGTGAGCATCAGGATCGGCAGACCGCTGCCGGACGCGACGATGCTTTCGGCGATTCTGTCGCCGGACGGTCCGGGAACATCACGGTCGAGGACGGCGATGTCATAGGTGTTGACGTCCAACAGCTCCAGCGCGGCGTCACCGTCACCGGCGATGTCGGCCGCGATCGCTGCCAGACGCAGCCCGTCGCGGACTGCCTCGGCCAGATAGGGTTCGTCCTCGACGATCAGTACACGCACGCGCCCGATGCTACGAGCCGGCACATATCGCCGGCATACCGAAACCGGGTGCGTGTCGCGCCGCACTGCCGGCCGAAGCTTGGTGCTCGATTGATTAGTGCACACATGAATCGTACGCGATCGCTTCGTTGGCTCGCCAGGTATTCTGGCCATGACACACGCCACGGAGGGAGCGGCCCGTGCTCGAGGACGGTGCGACTGTCGACGAGGACCTCGGAGAGGACCCCCTCGCGCTGGAACGGCAGGTGTGTTTCGCCCTGTCGGTCGCCTCCCGGCTGGTGATCGGGGTGTACCGGCCGCTGTTGGAACCCCTCGGGCTGACCCACCCCCAGTACCTGGTGATGCTGGCGCTCTGGGAACGTTCGCCGCGCTCGGTGAAGGATCTCGGCGCCGCCCTGCTGCTGGACTCGGCCACGCTCTCCCCGCTGCTCAAGCGGCTGGAGTCGGCGGGCTACGTGTCCCGGCGCCGGGCCGCGACCGACGAGCGGCTGCTGACGCTCGAACTCACCCCGGCCGGCAGCGCGTTGCGCCAGGAGGCGCTGAGGATTCCCCACGCCGTCGTCGATCGGCTGGGTGTCGAGGTCGCCGATCTGCAGGAGCTGCACGGCGCACTCACCCGGATCATCGAGGCCGCCCGCCAGGCGCCCGCACGCTGACCTCCGCGGGGGCATCGGATCATCCTTGGAGGTGCGCGGTGGTTCTCGTCAGGTGGCGTAGGGATGTCTCAGGGTCATGGGGGTGTGGGCGAGGTCGAGGGCAGCCTGGGGGAAGCGTGGGCCCGCGGTGTAGTAGCGGGCTCGGGTGCGACCGGCCGGCGCCAGGATCTGGGCGGTGGTGAGATCGCGGAGATCGCGTTGGGCCTGTTGCAGGCTCAGGCCCTCCGCGTGTTCGTAGCGTGAGCGGCGTACCCGTCCGGCCATGGCCACGTCGTGCAGGGCGGTGACCACCCGCTCGTCCAGACGGGTGCTGTCGGCGAACGAGGTGAGTGCGCCCCATACCCGCCCGGAGCGGTCGAGCCGGCCCGCCACGGTCTGGGCCTGCTGGTGACAGGCGGTCAGGTTGAACCTGATCCAGCTGGAGACGTCCTGGTCGGGAAGGTAGGTCGGGCCCCGGTCCGCGAGTTCGCGGTAGTACTCCCGCAGGGAACGGGACATCCGACCGTTTCCGTCGGCCCAGGGGTGGATGGACACCAGGTGCAGATGCGCCATGGCCGCGCGCACGAGCGCGGGGGTGCCGTCGTCCATCAGCGCCGGAACGGTCTCGGCATCCGGCGCCGTATAGGCCGCGATGCTGGGGTCGCGGGCATCGGTGACGTATACCAAGCCGCGGCGCCACTGACCGGTCGGTCGGCGCACGGTGTGATGGTGGCCCTGCAGCATCCAGTGCAGTGGTTGAACAGGCCTTTGCCGTAGCGGAAATCCTCGGCGTCGTGGAGCGTCTGGAGGTAGGTCATCATCCGCTGACAGGCGAGGGTCTCCTCGCGGTTCTCGTCGGAGACCTCGACATCTCGCTCGCCGTCCATCAGGTCCTCGACGTCGATGGTCGCTACGCCCTCGATGGAGTTCGACGCGGCGACGGCGTCGGCGGTCAGGAACTTCCGGAGCCCCACGGTCCATGTCGCCGGCGCGGCCTGGATCTGATGGCGCAGCGTCTCACGCATGCCATCGATCTCGTGGCCTGCGGTTGATGAGGGTGTCACCAGGTGATGGGGAGGCGTTCGGGGTAGCGCCAGATGGAGCCGGTGTGCCAGGGGATCTCGTCCGCGGGGACGGCCAGGCGCAGCGTGGGGAAGCGGGCCAGCAGGGTGGCGAAGGCCAGGCGCAGGACGGCGCGGGCCAGGTTCGCGCCGAGGCAGTAGTGGATGCCGTGGCCGAAGGCGAAGTGGGTGGTGGGCGGGCGGTCGAGATCGAGGTCGCCCGGGTGGTCGAACACCGCGGGGTCGCGGTTGGCGGCCAGGTAGGAGACGTGCACGGCCTCACCGGCGCGGATCGTCACGCCACCGAGGTCCACGTCGGTGCGGGCGATCCGGGCGATGCCGACCCCCTGGCGGAACGGGATGTGGCGCAGGATCTCCTCGAGGGCCTGGTCGAGCAGTTCGGGGTGGGCGCGGACCCGGGCGAGCTCGGCGGGGTGGGTGAGCAGGGTGTAGAGGATGTTGCTGAGCTGGTAGGTGCTGGTGTCGTGGCCGTTCACGGTGAGCACGAGGGCCATCACGCCAAGCTCGGTGTCGTCGAGGGAGTCCATGCCGTTCGCGCCGTTCGCGCCGTTCGCGACCTCGCGGGCGGTGGCGAGGGTGCTGATCAGGTCGTCGCCGGGGTGGCAGCGGCGCTGGATGGCGAGCTCGCGGAAGTGGGTGCGCAGGGACGCCTTGGCCGCGCGGCTGGCCTCGGCGCCGACGCTGGTGGACATGAGGTCGAGGACCCAGCGGCGGATCTGTGGCCGGTCGTGCGGGGAGATCGCCATCAGCTCGCAGATCGTGTCCAGGGGCAGCCGGGCGGCGAACTGCCGGGTGAACTCCGCCGGGGGGCCGGCGGCGGCGAGCTCGTCGAGCAGACCGTCCACGATGGTCTGGATGCGGGGGGTCAGCCGGGCGATCTGCTCGGGCGCGAGGGCCTGGGCGGCCAGGCGGCGCAGTCGGGTGAGGTCGGGTGGGTCCATCAGATTGATCGCGTCGGGCTGGGCGATCGGTTCGGGGGTCATCCGCGGCAGGTCCCGACCGACGGTGGCGGCCCGGCTGAACCGCGGGTCGCTGACCACCCGGCGCACATCGTCGTACCGCGTCACCAGCCACGCCCAGTCCGTACCGTGCGCCATCGTGATCCGGGTGATCGGCCGCTCGTCGCGCAGTCGTTCCAGCAGCGGGTCGGGTTCGAGCGCGTCACCGTGGTCGAACGGGCAGTGCACCACGTCGGCCGGTGCCGGATCGGTCCGCGAGGTGACGGACACCGTCGTGGCGGACGGGGGGCCGGCCGGTGCTGTGGGGTTCGGCTTCACACGGGTTCTGGCGGGCATGCGCGCGTCCTTCCTCGGAACGGTCGTCCAGGGGGCGGTCGGGGCAGCTGGTCCAGGTACCGATACAGGTCTCGGCCGTGATGCCCGGGCCGAAACCGGCGATCATGCCGCGGGCGCCGGGGTCGAGCGCGTTGTCGTCGAACATCCGGCGCAGCGCGTCGAGGACGACGGCGCTTGCGATGTTGCCGTAGTCGGTGAGGGTCGCCCGGCTGTGCCGGAACGCGGAGGCCTCGACGTCCAGGATGGCGCCCAGATCGTCGAGGATGCGCGGGCCGCCGGCGTGGATGATGTAGAAGTCGAGGTCACCGGCCTCCCAGCCGTGACTGCGGGCCAGGGTGCGCAGCGCCGGGGCGAGCATCGCCATGGTGGTCGGGACCCGCCGGTCGAGCTGGAAGTGGAAGCCCGTCGATCGCACCGCGTAGGAGATCCAGTCCTCGGTGTCCGGCACCAGGTACGAGCCGTTGCGTTCCAGTTCGACGCCCCGCAGCCCCGGCTCGCCCCCACCGCGCACCACCGCGGCGGCCACCGCATCGCCGAACAGGCCGTTGGCCAGCAGGTTGCCGACCTCGACATCGTCCGGCTGGTAGCACAGCGAGCAGAACTCGCAGGCGACGATCAGCACGTTCGCGTCCGGGTAGGCGAGGCAGAAGTCGGCCGCCCGGTTGATCGCGGCCCCGCCGGCGGCACAGCCCAGCTGCGCGATCGGGATCTGCCGGGTGTCGGACCGGAACCCCAGATTGTTGATCATCCAGGCGGTCATCGACGGCATCAGGAACCCGGTGCAGGAGACGAAGATGATCGCGTCGATGTCGGCGGCGCCGACCCCGGCGGAGCGCAGCGCGCCCTGTACCACCGGTGGCACGCGGCGCCGTGCCTCGCGCGCGTAGAGGTTGTTGCGGGCCTCGAGTCCCGGATGGGTCAGCGTCTGCGCGATCGGCTGAACGAGATGGCGTTCCCGCACCCCCGTATGCGCGATCAGCTGTAACGCCAGGTCGAGCCGGGGGTGGTCGGCGTGCAGCCGGCGGGCCAGGTCCAGGGTCTGCGCCATGGTGATCACATGTTCGGGCACCGCGACGGACGGGCGGCAGAGAATCGGCATCAGGGCGCCTTTCTGGCAGCTGCGTCAACCCGGCACGTTCACCGCGCTCCCCGCGTCCGTGCCCCGAGCCGGATACCTACCCCTGCGTCGCTACACGTACTCGCATCGTCGCTTCATGTATCGAATGGCCTGCGGTCGGATCCCCGTGACGCACGAACGCCGGACCGTCCCCTGTCGATCTTTATGGGTGCGGATTCGGTGGTGCGGGTCAGGCGAAGTCGATGTGCTGGGCGAGGGGGAGGGCGCCCGAGTAGTTGATGGTGTTCGTGGCGCGGCGCATGTAGGCGCGCCAGGCGTCCGAGCCCGCCTCACGGCCGCCGCCGGTGGCCTTCTCGCCGCCGAACGCGCCGCCGATCTCCGCGCCGGACGTGCCGATGTTGACGTTCACGAGGCCGCAGTCCGATCCGTCCGAGGCCAGGAAACGTTCGGCCTCGCGCTGGTCGGTGGTGAAGATCGACGAGGACAGGCCCTGCGGGACGTCGTTGTGCAGCGCGATCGCCTCGTCCAGGGTGCGGTAGGTCAACAGGTAGAGGATGGGGGCGAAGGTCTCGGCGCGCACGATCGCGGTCTGCGCCGGCATGCGCACCAGCGCCGGCTCCACATAGAACGCGGACGTGCCGGTGGGGCGCCGGTCGCCGCCGGTGAGGATCGTGCCGCCGTCCGCGACGGCCTGCCGCAGGGCCCGGGCCATGCTCTGGTGGGCCTGGCCGTCGATCAGTGGGCCGACGAGTGTGCTCTCGGTGAACGGGTCGCCGATCGGCAGCCGGGCGTACGCGGCGCGCAGGCGGGCGGCGACCTCGTCCGCGATCGACTCGTGGACGATCAGTCGGCGCAGTGTGGTGCACCGCTGACCGGCGGTGCCCACGGCGGCGAAGACGACGGCGCGGGTCGTGAGGTCGAGATCCGCGGACGGCGTGACCACGGCCGCGTTGTTCCCGCCGAGTTCGAGGATGACCCGACCGAACCGGGCGGCGACCCGGGGGGCGATCCGCTCACCCATGGCCTGCGAGCCGGTGGCGCTCACCAGCGGCACCCGCGGACTGTCGACGAGCACCGCCGCGTCCGCCGCGCTGGCGATGACCAGGACGTTCAGGTTGGCCGGCGCGCCGACGTCGGCCGCCGCCCGGTCGAACAGAGCCGTGCACGCGGTGGCGGTGAGCACGGCGCGCGGTGACGGCTTCCACACCATCGTGTTCCCGCAGACGGTCGCCAGCGCCACGTTCCACGACCACACCGCCGCCGGAAAGTTGAACGCCGAGATCACGCCGACCACGCCGAGCGGGTGCCAGGTCTCCATCAGCCGGTGGCCCGGCCGCTCCGAGGGCATGGTGCGCCCGGTGAGCTGACGGGACAGCCCGACCGCCAGGTCGCAGATGTCGATCATCTCCTGGACCTCGCCGAGTGCCTCGGAACGAATCTTGCCGACCTCGATGCCGATCAGATCGGCCAGATCGGCGCGGTGTCGACCCACCAGTTCGCCGAACCGCTTCACCAGCGCGCCCCGGGCGGGCGCCGGCACCATCCGCCAGCGTCCGAACGCCTCGTGTGCCGCGTCGATCGCCGCGGCCACGTCGCGGGTGTCCGCGGCCGGGATGTCGAACAGATCCGCCCCGGTGATCGGCGTCCGGACGGTGATCGTGTCGCCGGTGTCGCCGGTGTCGCCGGTGTCGCCAGTGTGCCCTGCCGCGGTGACGCCGCAGCGGCGCAGGGCGGCCAGGGCGCGTTCCCGCAGCTCGTCGGTGCTCGGCAGCACAAGCGGGTCGACGACGACCGTGCTCATGGGCAGCGTCCCTTCGCGGCGGCGGCCGGGCTCGGAGTCACGGGCGCGGGACAGCGCCCGCAGCTGCGGGGCGGCCCGCGCACCAACCCGATCCTCGCCCGCGGACCTCGGTCCGGCATCCTGGCCGGCGCTTCGACGCGCTTCGTCCGATGGACCCCTCCGGCGGATCCGACCGGTAGGGCCGGCCCGGCGGTTTCACCCGTCATACCGGTCATACCCGTCCGTCCGACGGGTATGACCAGCAGGCTCGACCGAGGGACGGGGGCCCGCGTTCGGGGGACAGAAACGAGACAATCCGTACCCGCGCCGAGCGCCGGACGACAGGATCGGTTGAATATCCCGGTGGACGCGGGCAGGAGGTTCTAGGGATGGCGAGTGACCAGAAGTTCAGGCTGCTCAACCGTGCGCATGGTGTGCTCGTCCGGTTGACCGGGGGGCGCCTGGGCTGGCGGGCCGCCGGCATGCCGGTTCTTGAGGTGATCACCACCGGTCGGCGTTCCGGGCGTCCGCACACCCTGCGGCTGACCTCGCCGGTGCGGCAGGGATCCACGATCGTGCTGGTGGCCTCCCGGGGCGGCGACGACCGGGATCCCGACTGGTTCCTCAACATGTGCGCGCATCCGAAGGTCCAGGTGCGGGCCAGGGGCGAACAGTGGCGGTCGATGCTGGCTCGTCCGGCCACCCCGCAGGAACGCGGGCAGCTGTGGCCGCTGGTCGTCAGGAACCGCTGGTACCGCGGTTACGAGGCGAAGACCGAACGTGTCATCCCGCTCGTCCTGCTGGAGCCGGTCTGAGCTGAGCACGGCAGCCGGGCAGCATCGGGACGCGGGGGATTCGTCGGGGGACATCGGTCGGGTGAGACCAGTCGGGGGAGAACGGACGGGAGTCGATCGCATGTACCGTCGTGACCGGAAGACGCCTGGCTGGGGTCTCGCCGAGGTGCCGGACCTGCGCGGGCGGCGTGTCGTCGTCACCGGTGCCGACTCCGGGATCGGCTTCCAGATGTCCCGGATACTTGCCGGGCGGGGTGCCACCGTCATCCTGGCCTGCCGGGATCTCCTGCTGGCGCGACAGGCCGCCGACCGCATCCGCGCCGACGTCGCCGCGGCGGGACCGCGCCCGGCGGACGTCCGGGTGCAGCACCTGGATCTTGCGTCGCTGGCCTCGGTGCGCGCGGCGGCCGAGCGGATCCGGGTCGAACATCCGGCCCTCGACCTTCTGGTCAACAACGCCGGGGTGATGCGGCCGGTCGAGTCCACCACCGAGGACGGTTTCGACCGGACGCTGGGTGTCAACTACCTCGGGCACTTCGCCCTCACCGGTCTGCTGCTGGACCGCCTGCTTGCCAGCCCGAGCTCACGGGTCGTCGTCCTGAGCAGCCTTGCGCACCACGTCGGGCGGATCGACCCGGTCGGCCTCGCCGCCGGCTCCCCGCCGTTCGGCCCGGCCTCGGTGTCGGCGTCGACGGGGCGCAGGCAGTACCCGGCCTCGAAGCTTGCGATGCTGATGTTCGCCTTCGAACTGCAGCGGCGTCTGGCCGCTGTCGGTGCGCCCACCATCGCGGTGGCCACCCATCCGGGAGTGGCCCGGACCGGGCTGGCGCAGGAACTGCCAGCGGTCATGCGCGCCTTCATGACTGACCAGATGAGCCCGATGATGGGCTGGCTCATCCACAGTGCGCAGGCCGGAGCGCTGGCGCCGATCCGGGCGGCCGTGGACCCGGCCGCGTCCGGCGGCGAGTACTACGGCCCGGACGGCCTGTTCGGCACGACGGGGGCGCCGACGTTCGCCCGGGTGAGTCGGGCCGCCCGTAACCGCGCCGGCCAGCGCCTGTTGTGGGCCGAGTCCGAACGGGTCACCGGCATTCGTTATCTGCTCCGGCCCTCCGCGGTTCCACCTCTCACTGCCAACCTTATATGAGACAGAACACATTGTGGTGGAAGGGTTGAGCCGTTTCGCGGCCAACTGCTGGCTATGCGCATTCGCATCGCAAGGAAGGGTAGTCTCACCTTCCAACCATGCGGTATCGATATGTGTGCGGAGTGTATCGGTGTCGGCCCCCTGTTGGTCCGCCGTCGGCGCGGTGTCGGCGTGCTGTGTCTGGCGGGCGGGGTCGGGCGGCAGCTCGAGCCGCCGATCTTCTCGCTCGCGTGGTCCAGGTGGGGTGAAGGGGTTGCCAGCCGCCTTGCGCACTACTAAGGTAAACTTCACCTAAGTAGTGAGGGGCTCAGGTGGGAATCAGGTCGGCCGCAGGTGCATGTTCCGACCGCATCCCGCCACGTTCAGCGCCCTGATCGAGGAGCCGACCCTGTGCAGCTGGAGGAATCTTGTCGAGCGGGCATCGGTGCGTCCCGGGAATGACGCCGGTGTGGCGGCGAGCTCGGGAGACGAGTCGTGAAGGTGGTGCGGTTCGCCGGGTGGCTGCAGTGCCGTGATCCGCGCTCGCGGCCGGGGTGCAGGGTGGTCGTCTTTCCGCACGCCGGGGGGAGGGCGAACGCGTACAACGCGTTCGCACAGGGATTTCCGGACGATCACGAGGTCTGGATCGTTCGGTATCCCGGGCGGCTACCCGCTGTCGAAACGGGTGGCCGAGAAACTGGCCGCCCAGGCGGTGGAGCGTGGGCTGCCGGTCGCCGTCTACCGGCCGGGTCGGGTCGGCGGGGACAGCCGCACCGGCGTCGGCACGACCGACGACGTGCCGTGGAGCTACGTCCAGGCGGTCGTCCGGACAGGCGTGGTACCCGACGACGCATCGCCGCGGCCTCGACCGGGGCCTCATCCCTGTGGACTACGTTGCCGCCGCCCTGGTCGAACCTGCCCTCACCCAGCCGGCCACCGGCACCGTCCACCACCTGACGAACCCGCGCCCGACCCCGCTCGGGAACCTGCTCGACCGGTTGGTCGCGCTTGGCCACCCGTCCACCGTCGTGTCCGAACAGGCCTGGGGCGAGGCGCTGCGGGTGGCCGCGGCCACCGCCGAGAGCCCCACGATCGCCACCGTGCGGGCGTTGGAGGCCGCGGGTCCGCGGAGCGACGAGGCGTCCGGCCGATACCGCTTCGACGACCGCAACACCCGCACTGCGCTGGACCGGTCCGGGCTGCGCTGTCCGAGTGTCGACGACACCGTCGTCGACCGCTACCCGACAGCGGCCATGGACTCGGGCTTCCTGCCCGACCCCTGACGGCGCACCCCCCGACGACTACCGACCCGACGACCCCGACTGGAGAACCATGCCGTCCATCCCCGCCCCGATCGCGGACTTCACCGAGCGGAAGTTCGGCATCGCGGGCACGATCAGAACGATCACCCGGCTCTCACCCGGCCTGCTCCGGCTACAGGTGACCTGCCCGCAGCCGAAACGCAAGCCGTGGCAGCCGGGACACGAGATCGAGCTCCGGGTCGGCGAGCGCGCGTTCCGTCACTACAGCGTCATGGACTACAGTCCCGCCGGTGCCACTGATGCTGATGGTGGTGGTGCTGGCGGCGGCGTGATGACCGTCCTCGTCCATCTGCATGGCACTGCTCCCGGCACCACGTGGCTGCTCGGGCGGGCCGCCGGGGACGAGGTCGCTGTGCTCGGCCCCGGGCACGCCCTCGACCGGGGGCCGGGCGAGCGGCGGCTGCTGCTGGGTGACACCTGCACGATCGGCACCTTCGCGGCGATGCTGGCCGCGGACGGCGTCGGGCCGGGCGGCGACAACGGTGCGCCGGCCACCACCACCGCCGCGGTCGCCGGGGGTGTCCGTTACCTCGGGGCGGTGGAGGTGGCCGAGGCGGACGCGGCGGCGGCGGCCGAGCTGCTGCCCGGGATCGACGTGGTCGTCGAACAGGCGGCGCCGGGGGAGGCCCTGGCCGGCTGGGTGGGCAATGCGGCGGCCGAGGCGGGCGGTGACCTCGCCGACCGCGCCCATCTGATCGGCCATGCCGGCACCATCCAGTCCCTGCGTACGATGCTGCGCGCCACCACGACACTGGACCGCCGCGCCATCGTCACCAAGCCGTACTGGGCCACCGGCAAGGTCGGCCTGTGAGCCCCCGGCGGGGACGGGAGCCCCGGCCGAAGCCGTCCGCGGCGTTCCGGGAGCTGTCGGCGCCGGTGCGCGGTGCCCTGCGGGTGGCGGCGCTGCTGCGGGCACGGCGTCCCTGGCCTGGCAGGTGCCGCTGGCCGCCGGCTACCTGCTCGCCGAGGAGGCACTCGACCCGGACAGCGCGGCACCCGAGCGCGGCACCCTGTGGACGATCACCCTCGTGGCGGTCGTCGGAGCGCTCGTGCACTTCGCCCTGGCCTCGGCGGCGGTCGCGATCTGTCACCGCGCGTACACCCGGCGGTGGTGGTCGTTGCACAGCGGTTCCCGGCGCAGTCGCAACGACCACGCCGAGAACCGTCCTACCGCATGCGGGTGGAACCTGACCTGCTGTGGAACCTGACCTGCTGTGGAACCTAGCCTGCGGCGGACGGTGCTGCGGTGGACGACGGGGCCCCGGCCGAGGCGCGGTCGGTGACAGCCGCCCCGGTGGTGGCACGCGGGGTGCGCACCCGGGCGGGCTCGCCGGCGAGGCGTTCGGCGAGTGCACCGAAGCCGAAGCCGATCGTCAGCCACAGAAGCAGCTGGCTGATCACCGAGTAGAACCGGAACCGGAACAGCAGGTCGGCGTCGAAACCGGGATACACGATCGCACCCCTGGCATCGCGCAGCGGTTGCGGTGTCTCCGTGGCGAGGGTGCCGTACTCGGCCTTGTTCGACGCGAGATGCCCCAGCGGTGGCAGCAGTCCCATCGCCACGCCGACGAGCACGAAGAACACGACCGCGCCAAGCAGGCTCGCGTTCCAGGTGCCGACCCGTCCGGCCAGCCACCGCCCGGCGATGACGGCCAGCACCAGCGAGACCACCGACACCGCGACCATGGTCACGTACAGGATGCTGCGGTCGCCGATCGTCTCCTCGTGGCCGACGGCCGGCGGGTTCGCCGGGTACTTGGCGAACGGCACCAGGTACAGGCTCACGAAGCCCGCCCCGGCGAGCAGCCCCGCCAGCACCCGCGGCCGAACGCCCGGGTAGCGCCGCGAGACCAGCAGATAGGCGACGATGAACAGCCCGCCCATCGCGAGCCCGAACGCGGCCATGCCCACCCCGATGCCGATGTTGCTCTGCACCGAGCGGCTGAAGACCTCGGCCTCCTCATGCCCGCCGCCCGCGTGCCCGAGCCCGGCGGCGTGGCTGAGTGCCTCCTGGGCGGCGTCCCGGCCGCCCTCGTAGTCGATCGCGTCCTGGATGAAAGGCTCGGCGAAGATGCGGGCGAACACGAACGCCAGCAGCCCGCCGACCAGCCCCACACCCAGGCCGCGGTAGATGTAGCGAAGTTCCATCGCGGCAGCCCTCCCGCTCAGTGGCAGGGGAAGCCGATGAAGTGGCGCGCGTCGTGCACGAACTCGTGGATGTGGGTGTCCGACCCGAACAGCGAGGTCGCGCCCTGGTCGACGCCGATGAAGTACAGCAGCGCCAGCGACAGCAGCGCGGTGAGCCCCAGCGCCACCCGGCGGGCGGTCAGCGGGAGTGTGACGGAATGCTGCCGTGGTTCGGCGACAGGCGTGGTCATGAAGGATCCTCCTGGGGGATCGTGCGTCCCGGATGTTCGGACTCACCTGCGCTTGGGTCTGGCTTGCGACCCCTCCGCGGACGTGCGGACAGGCCGGTCACAGTGGCGCGACCGCGCCGGATTTCCACCGGCTTCCTCACACAGGCGATCGAAGTATGTGGTTAGCCCAGATCATTGTCAATGCAGCCAGTGGATACGGACTGTTTACGCCCTTTTGGTCCGTACCGCCGTCGCTCGTTCGTTCCGCCGCGGGGTCGCGGGACCGCGGCCGCGCGGCACACCCTGTGGGGCAGGCCGCGGCTGTGGTCGCGAGCCGGGTGCGGCTCAGGCCACCGACTCGACGTAACCGTCGGGCCGGACGACCAGGCCGGGTAGACCGTCGACCCACACGGTCACCGGCTCGACCGCGTCGGCTGAGCCCGCCTGCGCCGACAGCGCGTCCAGGGCGGCGGGGGGTGCGAACGTCCCCACCAGGGGATGGCTGCCGGGTGCGGCGGTGATCCTCGTCGACAGGCCGGCGACCATGGACGCGAGATGGAGTTTGGCGTCGGGAAGCTCGATCAGCTCGGCGACGATCTCCCGCAGGGCGCTGCTGTGCGCGTCGGTGCGCAGCAGCGCGCTCTGGGCAAGGGTGTTGCGCAGGACCAGCCGGGCCGCCGCCTGCCGTTCCCGTTCGTAGTCGGCCAGCAGCTGATCGCCAGGCAGCCACCCGTCAGGCGCCACCTGGCCGGATTCTCCCTGGTCAAAGGTCTGCTGCCCGGACGTCGGGCGGTGGGATCCCGCTTGGTGGGATGCCGTCTGCTCGGCACCGGTGGCGATGCGGGCGAGTCGCCAGCCGAGGCTGGCGGCATCCTGCAGCCCGAGGTTGAGGCCCTGGCCGCCCATCGGGGAGTGCAGGTGGGCCGCATCGCCAGCGAGCAGGAGCCGGCCGCGGCGGTACTGGCGCGCGACCCGGGCATGATCGGTGACGCGCACAGCACCCCGGAACGCGGTCACCGTGACGTCGGTGCCACTGATCCGGCGCAGCGCGGCCACGAACTCCTCGCGGCTCACCGGCCCGCGCGCGTCCAGTGTGGGCCCGTCGAACTCGACCAGGACGATGTCGCCGGGCGGGGGGTTCACGAACATCAGCCCCCCGGGCGTCCGGTGCACACCAGGGGGCACCGCGCCGGTTGGTTCCAACGACACGTCGGCGATGAGCACGACCATCGCCGGCGCCGTGCTGTCGAAGGAGAACTTCCGGCGCACGACGCCATGCCCGCCGTCGCACCCGACCACCCAACGTGCCTGATGCTCGGTGCCGTCGGTGAGCTCGAGCGAGACGTGGTTTCCCCGGTCGGTGACGCCGACGACCTCGCTGTCGTGGTGCAGCCGGGCGCCCCGTTCGCGTGCCCGCTGCGCGAGGACCTCGACGAGCCGGTCCTGCCACACCGCGAGCTGGTGCGGGACGGTGGACAGCTCGCCGTCCCGGTCAACCAGCGCCAGCATGGCGAAATGGCCCTTGAACCGGCTTGTGCCCCAGCTGTCGACGAGCTCGGCGAGATCGGCGGGAGCCGCGCTGCCTGGCGATCCGACGAAGCCCGCGATTCCAGCCCCGCCCGTGGCCGCCGCCTGGGCCCGCACCGGGTCGAGCAGCCCCCGCATCCGCAGCAGCTGCAGCGTGCGGGCCTGCAGACCACGGTCGCCCCCGTCCGGGGCCGCCGACGCGCCGGCCTGCCGGCGCTCGAACACGGCCACTGACACGTCGGCGCGCCGCAGCTCCGCGGCCAGGAACATGCCGACCGGGCCACCGCCCACCACCGCAACATCCCACCTCATGCGCTTCCCTCTTCCTCGTCCAGGTCCCGGGGCAGATGCGGCTGCGCGCACCATGTGCCGGTCCGTCGTCCGTCGTCCGTCGTCCGTTTCCGGCCCCGGATCCGCGCGCGGCCCGGACCGGTTCGGGCGGTGGGGTAAGCGTGTTTGAATGATCGGAAACGCGGAACGAGCCGGCGGCAAAACCGACGTGTTCGGCCAGGAACAGGGGTGCGGGTGACGGATTCGCTCACCGTGGACGAGCTGGACCGTCAGCTCCTCCAGGCGCTGCAGATCGACGGACGGGCCCCGTTCAGCGCCATAGCGGAGGTGACCGGGGTGTCCGCGCACACCGTCGCCCGCCGGTACCACCGGATGCGTGCCTCCGCCGGTCTGCGGGTGGTGGGCCGCGGCGCAGCCACCCGATCACGTTGGATGCTGCGGATCCGGTGCGCGCCCGACGCGGCGGGGACGGTCGCCGCCGGCATCGCCCGACGCGCGGACACCTCCTTCGTCGCCCTGACTTCGGGAACCTCCGAGCTGCTCCTCGTCCTCGATGCCGTGGACGAGGAGAGTGCGGCAGTGCTGCTGGACCGGCTGGCGCGCACCCCGACGATCGTCTCCGTCACGGCCCAGCAGCTGCTGCGTACCGTCCATGGCGGCCCGGACGGCTGGTTCGCGAAGTGCGGGGCACTGACAACCGAGCAGGTCACCGCCCTGCGGCTGGCGTCATCTGCCAGGACGGTGCCAGCCAGGACGGTGCCAGCGAGGGATGATGTCGACCGCCTCCTGCTGCGGGAACTGGGCCGGGACGGCCGGGCGGGCTATCCCGTCCTCGGCGCATCCGTACAGCTGTCCGAAGCCAGCGTCCGGCGCAGGCTCGCTCGTCTGCAGGCGAGCGGCGCGGTGTATTTTGATCTTCAGTTTGACGCTGGCCGGCTCGGCTACCACATGGTCGCGCTGCTCTGGCTGACCGTTGTCCCGCCCGCGCTGGAGGCGACCGGCGCGGAGCTCGCGCGGCACCCGGAGGTCGCCTTCGTCGCGGCCACCACCGGTGGCGCGAACCTGGTTGCCGCGGTGATCTGCTGTGATGCCGACGCTCTCTACAGCTATCTCACCCGGCGCGTCGCAGCCCTCCACGCGGTCACCCAGGTCGAGACCGCCACCGTGCTGCGCCAGATCAAGCAGCTCCGGTAGACCGACCGCAGGCCGCCGCAGGTCGATCCCGCCAGCTTCGATCGGCGTCAGACCGAGCGTGCCAGGCGCTGGCGGACCTTGCGGCTGATGTCCGTGGCCAGGACGTCGGCGATGTCGCCGAGGTCGGGCAGGAGCTCGGGTTCGGTGGTCAGGGCGCGAAAGACCAGGCCGACGGTGATGTCGTGGCCGGGGCGGTGCACGACGGTGATCGGGTCACCGGCGGTGATCTCCCCCGGCGTCCGCACGCGCAGGTAGGCGCCCGGGGTGGCGCGCCGGGTGAAGCGGGCGATGAGGTCGGGGACGTCCCAGAAGCCGGCGAACACCCGGCAGGGCACCCGCGGCGCGCTGACCTCGAACACCGCTGACCCGATCGCCCAGAGCTCGCCGATGCGGGCGCCGGTGACATCCAGGTCCACCGTGGTCAGGTTCTCGCCGAAGTTGCCTGGCAGGATCGGCCGGCCCAGCGTCTCGATCCACCAGGCGTAGTCCTCGTGGGCGAAGGCGTAACCGGCCCGGTCGACACCGCCGTGGAAGCGCCGGTCGCAGATCGTGTCGCCGCCGAGACCTTCGGGTCCGGCCCGCACCGGGCCGCTGACCGGCCGCTTGTCGATACCGCTGCGGCCCATCTTTCCCGTCCACGCCCCGTCGCGAACGACGGCCAGATTGACCGTCAACAGACATCCCATGCGGTCAGCCCATCCGTCCAGCACCTGGTGTGGAGGCACGGTTCTCTCCACCCGCGGCGAACGTACCATCGTCGGTCGTGACCGAGGGTGCAGGTGTGGCCTGGCTCGGCGGTGAGTTCGTCGGCGGTGGCCCTCGTGTCAGGATGGTTCTCGCCGAGCAGCCAGCGGCGGCCCAGGGCATCCTCGAACAGGTCCCGCGCCTGCTCGTGCCTTCCTCGCTGGTCCAGGAGTTCGGCGAGCTCGTAGGCGGTGGACAGCACATCGCGATGCTCCTCGCCGAAGACGCGTTCGCGCTGGATGAGCAGGTCGTGCTGCGCGCCGAGCGCATCCCACGTGAAGGCCAGTGCCCTCGCGACCCGCGTGACCATCAAGGAAAGGACGAGCGGCGACTTCGAGCATTGCGGGCTCTGCTTTTTCCTGTTCGCAGGGTATCCGCGGTTCTTCGGCCTCTCGGATGAGCTGCACGTTTTCGAACCCGCTGCTCTGTGCGTATACCTGGAGTGAGTGGTGCTGCTTGACAAGACGGTCGTGGTCGTTGCGGATCCGGTAGTCTCCCTGGATCGTTCATCAGTCTCTGCGGCATGAACCCGACGCGTTTTCTCAAGGTCCTCCGTCTGGATTTCGACGTTTTTCTGTATGGCGGTCCGGGTCTGCACGGTCATGGCCATATGCCGCTGGTGTCTGGCTCTGAGGTCGCGTCGCGGATAATCGGCGCCGGTGGCGGATGTGAAGCTTCCGGCCCACGCGAGCGGGCCGCCGAGGTTGTGGATCCCGGCGTTCGCCGACAGGTCGACCCAGGCAGCGGGCTCCGGGGAGTTGGTGTGGGCCCTGACCACGTTTGCGACGGTGATGAGGCGGGGTGCGCTGGGAGCGTGGGTGGGGCCGGTGACGGCGAGAAGGGTCGAGCCGACGTCCAGCAAGGCGATGATCAGGCGGGTGAGCTCCTCCTCGATCCCGTGAGAGCGGGCCGTGACGTGTCGCCGGTGTAGCAGTGGGTGCGCCTGGTCAAGTAGATGTTCGCGGTCGGGGGCCGCAGGTCGGGTGGGATTCTGTCGCACCACCAGGACGGCCGTTCGAAGGCCAGCCCGAGCGCCATCCCGGCGAGCACGTGATCACCGATCAGGATGTGCGCGGGAGCGCGGATACAGCCGGAGCTGGCATCGGGAAAGCGGTGCAGGACCATGCCGCGACCATCCGGTGCCGTGGTGAGGCAGAAGTTCGGGAACGCCTGCGCGTCCTGGTTACGGCGAGGCGTCAGTGAGCGGGGAGAATCGAGAGCTGGCGAACAGGCGGTCATGTCAGGTCGCCACGTGAAATCTCCAGCGACCGGGGCCTGGCCCGGGCTTGGCCGGGGCTGCTCGCCTGGGCGCGGGCCTTCGTGCCGGGCCAACCATCAGGCGTGCGTTGCGGTGGGCCCTGGAAACGTGCGGGTTGGGGTAGAGCGGGGTGGAGTATCCTGCTGAGGCGGTGCCGTTACGGGGGATGCGGTGCGTGGGGGAGTCAGCTATGCGGGGGTTCGGGACGGGATACCGCGGGATGCCGGGTGCGGTCGGTGGGTTCGTCCGCTCGCCGGTCCACGGTATGGGGCAGTTCATGCTGTGGTTGTCCACGGCGAACCTGAAAGTTCTTGAGCGGTTTCCGTCCGACCGGCCAAAATACGTCGGTCTTGGCAGCGCGGTGTTCATCACCTCCGCCATGGCGGCCATCTCCAGTGGTTTCGCCCTGCGGATGGGGCTGGATCTGCCGATCGTGGCGTGCGTCGTCCTCGGGTTGCTGTGGGGCTGCGCCATCATGGGGTTCGACCGGTGGCTGCTGGCGACGGCGGGGCGGTCGAACATCTGGATGCTGCTGCCCCGAGCGGCGCTGGCGTTCCTCATCGGGCTGGTGGTGTCGACACCGTTCGTCCTGCGCATCTTCCAGCCGGAGATCCTGCAGCAGGTCGCGCTGATCCAGGCCGAGGCCGCGACCGGCCAGCAGGAGAACTGGAGCGATCCGAACAATCCCATCGTGCGTCGCATCGGCCAGCTGAGCGAGGACATCACCCGGCAGACCGTCCTGGTCAACACCGATGGTGGTGCCAGCGTCGAGAACGACGAGACGGTGCGTTCCCTGGTCGCGAAGCTGAACCCGGCCATCGACCCGGTGAGGACCTACAACCGGTACCAGGAACAGGTCAACTGCGAGGAGTCCGGCAGCACCGACTGCGGTGACGGGGTCGGCTCGGGGCGCCCCGGCAACGGTTTCCGCACCGAACGGGCGAAGCAGCGCGCTGACGACTACTACCGCAACTACGTGCAACCCCTGGAAACCCAGCTGGCCACGGCTCGGCAGAACGCGGCGAAGGCGCTGCCCGCCCGGCAGACGAAGGCCGTGCAGGACGCGAAGGACCAGATCGCCCAGGACCAGAAGGAACTCGCTCCGCTGGTCGAGCAGCGTGACCGGCTGCGCAACGCGTTCGAGACGACGAACCGGGAGAACACCGGCCTGCTGATCCGCATGCAGGCCCTCGGTGATCTCACCGAACACAACTCGACGATGCGCACCACGCACTACACCCTGCTGGCGTTCATCACCGCCATCGACTGCCTGCCGATCCTGTTCAAACTGTTCATGCTGCTGGGCCACCGAAACCGCTACGAGGAGGGCCTGGAGGCCGAGGAACGCGAGCATCTGGCGATCTCCCGCCAGCACAGCCGCCGCCTGCGCGCCGAGCAGACAATCTACCAGACGGATACGTTGCGCGAGGTCCAGGCCGCCCGGGACGAACGCGACGAGGCGATCGAGGAGCTGGCCCGCCGTACCGTGCGCGACCAGGTCGAGATCGCCGAGCGCGCGCTCGAGCGGTGGAAGCACGAGGAGATGGACCGGGTCGAGCACGACCCGAACTACCGCGACAGCACGCCGTCGCCCGTCCCGAGCGTGCTGCCCGCCTACCAGCGGCAGGTGGGCGCCGACGACGTGCTCGGCCCACCCCAGCCGCGGCAGTGGCCCCCGGTCGGTCACGCCCGCAACGACCGACGCCTCGGACGTCGCCAGTCCGACCGCGACCCGGCCCGGGCACAGCCATCCGACGATGACGAGCCCACCGTGGTCCACCATGGCGCCGCGGGTGGACCGTCCCACCCGCCGGCAGGGCCGGGCGGTACGGCCAGGCGGGCCGATCAGAACCGGGCCGATCAGAACCGGGCCCATCAGAACCGGGCCGATCCGGCGGATGACCTGGAGGAGACGGTCGTCGTCACGCCGCAGGGGGAGGACGCCGGTGACCTGTGGTGATGCGCGGGGCCGTCAGGAGGCGCCGTCAGGAGGCGGAGCGGGTGTTCGGGCCGCTCACATAGGACCTGATCAGATCGGACCATGTCTGGTGAACTCCGCGTGGGTGCCGGCTCTGACCGGTGCGGGGGCTCAGATACCGGCCCATGGTGTCGCGCAGGCCGTTCGGGAGGCGATGCACCCGCACGACCATCATCTCCAGCAGGTCCAGGATCTCGTCCTGCACGCCGGGCATGGTCGGCCAGCCGGTGTCGTCCAGGGAGGCGGCCAGGCCATCCATCACCCGGCCGGCGGCCTCGATGGCCTCCGGTCGGGATTCGTGGTGCTCGACCATCAGGTCGAAGTCCTCGAACAGGGCCGCCCGGTAGGTGAAGCGGTAGCGGCTCGTCATCCGGGTGGCCAGCGGATGCAGCGGTCTGGCGCCCAGGAGCAGGCAGGCGAAGTCGAGGTGGGCCTCCTCGTCGCCGGTGCCGGCGGTGGCCCGGCCGATCTCCTCGGCCCAGGCGGCCCGTTCCACCGGCGACAGGGTGCCGAGCACGGCCACCCGGGTGAGCCATTCCCGCAACGGTTGCCGCACCTGCTGGCCGTGCCCGGTCAGCCGGGCCAGGCGGACCGCTGCCAGCGGGTAGCGGCTGTCCCCCCACAGCGCGCGGCCGACACGGGTAAGCGCGGGGAAGTCCACCTTCACCGGCCTCCGCGGGCCCGCGACCATGTCGGCGAACGGACGGACGGCCTCGACGAGCCGTGGCGCCTCGGCGAGCCAGCCCAGCCAACCCGCCGTGTGCGCGGCCGCGGCGGGTACCCCGGCGGCCTGCGGCGCGCGTCCGGCGGCCTCGTCACGCAGGTCGTCCTCGATGGCCCGCCGGACGAGTTCGAGGGCGATCGCCGGGCCCACCGGATGCGCGGCCACCTGACCGAGCACCGTCTGGTCGACCTCCACGGTGGACGTCCCGGCGAGCAGCCGGCGGCGGACCCGCTGGAGCCGCACCATCGCGGTGGTCGCCGAGACCAGCTCCCGGGCGGCCCCGGGCCGCGCCACCGGCGCGATGGTCAACGCGGGCATGTCGGCGGCCGGTGGACCGCCCAGGTCGGCTGTGCCCGCTGAAACGGGCGGCTCGACCAGGGGAGGCGAGGCGGTGGGAACGCCGGTGGGGGCGGCGATGGGCAGACAGGTGGCGAAGAAGCCCGGGCCGGGCAGGTCGGCGAGGGTGAGCAGGGCGTGGTCGGGGTCGTCGACGGGATGGCCGGGCCGGTACGGCGCGGCGGCAAGATGCCCGACGATCCGCGCGGCGCTCAGCCCGTGGCGCCCGTGCAGGTCGAGCAGCAGCGCGTAGTACTCCGCGGCGCCCCGCGGCAGCGGTGGTAGCCGGCCCGCCCGGTGCGGGCCGGGGAGCATGATCTCGGCGTCGCCGGGGCGGGCCCGGTCGGTGTAGGCGAGCCGGATGCGGTGTGTGCTGCCCGCGTCCGCCCAGGTACTGGCGACCAGCCGCGCGCGCTGCCCGTACGGCAGCAGCGCGGCCACCGCGTCCAGAAACCGCAGCCGCTCGGTGATCCGCGTCGCCGGATCGGACGCGGGCGCCCCGACCAGCGCCACCGGTTGGCGGAGCAGCAGCGCGGCGATTCCCGCCGCGAGACGGAAGGTCTCGTCGTCGGCGTCGAGCGGTGCCGCGATCATGGTCGGGTCGAAGCCGGGGAACAGGTCGAGTGGGAGCGGGCCGCCCGCGCCGGAGCCCGCCGCCTGCCCGCCGAGCACCGCGCTCACCGCCGGGTCCGTCCGCAGCGTGCGGTAGAGGCTCTGGTAGCTCATGGGGACGGCGGCCAGCGACGTGAACGGTGCGCACAGGTAGGCGGTCACGGACACCGGCCGGCCGGCGGCGTCGCGTAGCCGCGTCCAGTCGCAGACCGCGAGGCCCTGCACGGTCGCGCTGCCGGCCGTCGGCGCCGAGCCCGGACGCAACGGAGCGTAACTGATCGTCGCCCACGGCAGAGCACCCGGTTCCGCCGCCCGTGACGGCGCCGGCGGTGTGCCGGGGACGAACCGACGCAGGATGGCGTCGTAGTCGGAGCGGCTGAAATAGGCGTCGCTCGCCCGCAGCACGCGGTAGTCGTCGGCGGACCCCGCGGTCTTGCCGTAGAGGGCCCAGCCGGCCTCGACTAGCGTCCCCACCGCCCCTATTCCCCTTCCTCGTCACCCTCGTCACCCTCGTCGGCCCGGATGCCCCGCGCCCGGGTGCCCTCCGGCGGGGGAGTTCCGCCGAGCAGGAACTTGTCGAGCCAGGAGGCGCGGGACGAGCCAGGGGCGCCACGGGTGGCGGCCGGATCGCTGCTCATCCCGCCAGCGCTGTTCATCCCTTCGGCCCGATCCGTCCCATCAGCTCGGTCCGTCCCCTCGGCGGTGCGGTCGTCGTCGCGGTGCCAGGGCGCGGGTGCGTCGTAGCCGGGGGAGGTGAACGCCTCGTCCTCGGCACGTGGCGGAGGCAGCTCGGGTCCCGGCAGCGGTCTGTAGCCGGTCGGCGGGTTGGATGCGGTGGGCGGACCACCGCCGCCTCGGGGCCGGTCGGACGGGTCCGGCTCGGCGGGTGGCGGCGGGGTCGACCGGATCGACTCGGTCAGCCAGAGAAACGGTTCGATCACCCCGGTCGGACGTAGGTCGCCACGTATCCGCGACTGATCGCCGACCTGTTCGACATTGTCGAAATCCTGGATGCGGAACATCCCGCTGCGACCGACATAGAAACCGATCGACGAACTGGCGAAATAGCGGACCCGTCCAGGATGGAAATGCCGTTCGATGCTGCCGCGCACCTTCGGCCCGCTGCCGGCGTGGCGTCCCATGGTCTCCCGGGAACACAGATACTGGAAGAAGTCGGCGGCATCCTCGCAGGTGATGAGGGGAAGCATCGCCTCGTCGTCGCTGGCGGAGACGAAGCCGCCGTCGTAGGCGCGGTGGAAGACGCGGCGGTCATCGAGCTTGGTGATGCACACCGCGAGATAGTGCGGCAGTTTCCCGTCGGGCATCCGGCCGAGATCGTCGGCCCGTTGCAGCACCCGTTCGAGCATCGTCTCCAGATAGTGGTACGAGTCGCGGTCGCCGAGTTCCCGGATGGGGTCGAACAGGTAGACCATGCCGTCGGCGCGGGCCAGGTGGTCGATGAGTCTCTCGACGGCGTCCCCGGCCTCCGCCTCGCCCGCGAACAGATCCTCGGACGGGGGTCGGTCGGGATCCACGCCGAACACCGAGGGGTCGTACATCCGGCCGCTGACGTCCATCAGCGTGAGTTCGAACTCGATGCGGCGCGCGGGCCGACGGGCCAGCCGGCGCAGCACCCCGGCGGGCCGGGCGCGCAGCAGCCGCAGCGACAGCTCCTTGGCCTCGTAGGCGGTGGGCGCGGGAAACTCACCCCGGGTGAGCTGCGCGCGGGCGCGGGCCAGGAACGTCGTGGTCGTCGGGTTACCACTGAACAGAACCCAGTCCCGCCCGTCCCCGTCCGACTCGGACAGCGCGGTGTGCAGGCTGGCGAGCATCGTCGTCTTGCCGCTGCTGGTCGCCCCCCACAACCCGATCCGGCTCAACGTGCGATCGTCGTCGCGCCGCCCCCGCCGCCGGGTCGCACGCGGCGGCACCGTCGGTTCGCTCACCCGGGTTCACCCTTGGTCACGGCGGCGGCGACCGGATCGGTCAGGGTGGACGCTGGCTTCTCGTCGGGTTGGGCGGTTCCGTTGGAGGTGCGGTAGCTGACGATCACGATTTTTCCGTGTCTGTCGCCCTTCGGCATGACGCGTACCGACCAGCTGGCGCCGCCGGTGACCGCGCCGTTGAGGGAGTCGGTGTCGTCGTTCCACAGCGCGGGGAGCTTCGAGGGCCCGGCGGCGCTCGAAGCGGCTGCGGGGCGGGGAGTGTCCGTTGCCGATGAGGCTGGCCGTGGTTGCTGCCACGGTTTCGCGTCGTGTGCTGCCTGGGTCGCGGATCCGTGCCGGGCGGAGAGGAGGAAAGGTGCTGGCGAGTCGTCGAGTTTGGCCAGGTCGATGGACCTGGTGTGGGTGACGAGGCCAGCGAGGACGGTGGCGAACTGCAGGGGGCTTATCCGGAGGCAGCCGGGGTCTTTTCCGCAGGCGGGGTTGTTGAGGGTCTGGAGGCCGGAGGCTTGGATGACGGGTGCGGTCAGGCCCTCGCCGCTGAGCGCGCTGCCGGCCGGTCCGGTCAGTAGCCATCGGTCAATCAGGGTGCGGACGGCTCCGGGCTGGGGGCTGTTCGCCGCGCCGCGGGCCAGGATGACGTTGGCCAGGCGTACCGCGCAGCCAGTTCCCTGGGCGAAATGGAGGGTGTGTTCTTTCGGTGTGTCGATTTTGTCAAGGTTGTCGAAAGTGATGCAGCCCTTGAACGCGTCCCGGATCGCAGTATCGGCCGCACTGAGTGTGGGCGCGACGTCTTTTGCATTGCTGAGTGGTTGGGCTACGGCCCGGTCGAACAGGCCCTTCTGAATGTTGAGAAGGTGCATGATGCCGTCGGGGTTCTTGGTCAGTGCGTCGACGCGCAGGTCGGCGAGGAGCGCCTGCGTCAGGGCGGGGCTCGCGTTCAGCAGGTCACCGATCAGTCTGTCGCCGGTGGGTACCGGGGTGGACCATCGGACCGCCTCGGCGCCGCCATCCGTACCCGCGGCCTCGCCCCCCGCGTCGTCCGCACCCACGGATACGGCGCTGATAAGAGGGTCGGCGGGCCCTTTGGGATTCGTCCGCACCTCGGAAGTGGGTTTGTCGTGGGTGCCGGGTGGTGGTTCGGGGACGGTGGGGAGGGGTGCGGTTCCGGTGCCGTCGGTGAGGACGAGGAGGCGTCCGTCGCTGGTGTCGATCGCGATGGTGGCGCCGCGTACGCCGGTGGGGAGTGCCTGTATGGCTTTGTTCGCGGCGGTCTGCAGGGCGACGTCGAGTGTGGGGACCAGGCGTGCTGGCGAGCAGGTGGTTCTGAAGGTGAAGGTGCCGTCGGTGGGCCGGTCGGCGGTCTGCGCCGGGCACTGGCGTGTTGGTGTGACGACGTTGTCGACCGCCTGCCTGGTCGTGCTGTCGAGGAGGCCTGGGCTCTGCGGCCAGCGCACCGAGATTTTGGCGGTGCGGATCGTGTTGGCGGCAGCGGCGGCGGAGGTGTTTCCCGGGTCGGTGGTGGATCGCTGGTGGTCGGCGGTGGTGGCGGCCAGGGGTACCGCGACGAGTGTGGCGATCACACACAGGCCCGCGACCGCGGGTTCCCAGGTCCTGCCGGTGGTGCGTTCGCGCAGGCGGTCCAGCGTGGAGGTGGCGGTGGGGCGGGGTGTTCGCTGTGCGGGTGTGGCGGTGTGGGTGGTGCGGCTGGCGGCGCCGAGCAGGGCGCCGATGGTCCAGAGCAGGGCGATGAGGCCGAGGCTGTCGGGGGCGAGGGCGGGTGGGGAGGCGTCGATGTTGAGGGTGGGGCAGAGCAGGGCGAGAACGGGGAGGGTGAGGGTGATCAGGGTGGCGGCGGTGAGTCCGCGGGCCCAGGCGCCGAGCAGCCCGTGGCCGCAGCGGGCGGCGAGTCGGACGAGGAGGGCGCCGACGAGGATGGTGATGGCCAGGATCAGGAACAGGCCGAGGAGACCGAGTTCTTCGGCGATGACGTTGAGGGCGTAGCGGTCCGGGACGGTGCCGTGCGGGGCATAGGACTCGGCCAGGCCCTGCCCAGGTCCGCGGCCGAAGGTGCTGGCACGGGCCAGCGCGAGAGCGGCGTAGGCGTCGTCAGGTGCGTGGGCGGTGACATGTGCGTGGGTGGGGGTGTAGGGGTTGCGGTGCCAGGTGTGGCTGAGCGCGGCCACCAGGACGTAGGTGGCGAGGGTGGCGGCGAGTCCGAGGGCTGGTGCCCAGCGGTCCTTGGTGCGTGCGGCGACGAGCCAGATCAGTCCGACGGCGGCGGCGATCGACGGGCTGGGACGGTCGGGGCCGATGGCCAGGACCAGCCCCGCGCCGACGGCGACGAGGAGCAGCACCAGATACACCGAGGCCTGGTTCTGATCGTCGTCGATGGGCGGTCGGGTCCAGAGCTCCACGACGATGGCGAAGGTGGCCAGGGTCAGCAGGGCTACGAGGGACGCGGGTCGGATCTGTTCGGTGCCCAGCGCGAACGTGTTGTCGTCGTTCCGGCTGAGGCCGGCGAGCACCACACCCACCAGCGTGACCGCGATGATCGCGATACCGGCCGGACCGGGGGTGCCCCTGCCGTCCTCGGTGAACCGCACGACGCGTCTGGCGGGTTGCGAGCGCACCAGTATGGTCAGCGCGATCAGACCGGCGCTGCCGATCGCGAGTGACACGGTAAGACCCGCGAGCGGATAGCGAGGGCTGCCTGGCAACCCGGCCAGTCGCAGCCGAACCAGGACGCCGACCGCCACCAGCAGGTAGACGGCGCCGACCAGTGGCACCGCCAGCCGGGCGAGGTTCCCGAACTCGGGTCGGTGTGTCGGCGCGAAGCGACTCCCGGCCAGTCGGCGTGGCGCCAGCCGGGCCGAAGGGTGGCTGGGTCGGGCCGGACGGTCAGTGATGGAGACGACCGCACGCAGGGTGATCCAACCGGCCAGCCCCACGATCACCACGGTGGGCGCCGTCAGGGCCAGATCCAGATCATGGCGGTGTCGCTGCAGGCCGGCGACGAGCAGGTAGGCGACGAGCGCTGGCAGGAAGGCGACGGCCCCGGTGTAGGCCCAGCGGCTCGGCGTTCCGCCAAGCGGTGCCCGGAGCATGCCGGCGGATGCGCTCCGGGCACCGCGCCTGGCGGGGGTGCCGCTGGGCCGGCCGGCAGCGGGTCCGGTCGCCGAGGTGGGGACAGGGCCGCCTGGCTGGTGGGTCGTCACCGCGTCTCGCTGAGGAACGCGACCAGGATCAGGAGGATGTAGGCAACACCCACAAGGATGAGCTGCAACCTGTCGAGGGGCTGGACAGGCAGGTGGTCATCGCCGTTCTCGTTGTCGCCCGTCACGTGCGGCTGTGCGACGGCGGCGCGAGGGAGGGTGAACGGTCCGGTGCGGGAGCCGGGGAGCGTACTCACCGTCGCGTCCGGATCAGGATGGATCAGGCCCGCGTTCCCGGCGGGTGTACTCGCCGGTGGGGGGACGGCCACCAGTTGGTCCTGCATCCTGCTGACGTCATCGCGCAGCGAGTCGTTCTCCGCGGCGAGGTGCTCGTTGTCCTGTTCCGCGCTCAGCGCGCGCTGTTCGAGTTCCGCGAGTCGTGTGGCTGCCTGCTGGTTTTCGGTCTCGAGAACCTCGCGGATCTCGGTCCACTGGTTCCGTGCGCTGGTCCATTGCTTCTGCAGGGTGACGCTGGCCCGAGCCGCGCCGTCCCGCTGTTCTGTCAGTTCGAAGATCTCGTGTCGCAGTGCGTCCTGGGCGGACTGTGCGGTGGCTTTCAGCGCGGTGATCTGCTGGTTGTGGCTGTCGTTGAGGGTGCGTCTCAGGTCTTCGGTGCCGGGTGTGGGTGTGAATCCTTCGGCCCAGGAGAGGAGGTCGTCGAGGGTGTTGATTCCTGCTTTTTCGAGGAGGGTGGACCAGGTGGCGGGGTCGGGGGAGTTGGTGTAGGCGCGGACGAGGTTCGCGATGGTGATGAGCTGTGGGGAGTGCTGGGGGTAGCTGGCGAGGTCGGCGTAGCCGTCGGAGTGGGGTTGTCCGTCGGGGAGCAGGAAGGTGATGCGGACGCCGGAGCGCTGGACGGGTTCGCCGGTGGAGAAGCTCCAGTCCGGGCTGGCCCATTCGCGCAGGATGTCCCGGGCGGCGATCAGGAGCAGCGCGGGGTCGTGGGTGTGGCCGGTGATGGCCAGGGGTGCGGAGCGGACGTCGACCAGCGCGACGATCAGGCGGGTGAGTTCTTCCTCGATGGTGCGGGCGCGGGCGGTGCGCTGTTGCCGGCGTAGTTGTTCCTGGGCCTGTTCGAGAAGGTGGTGGCGGTCGAGGGGGTAGAGCTCGCCCCACGGGCCACCTCGCCACCAGTGTGGCCAGCCCGAGGCGAGTCCGAGGGCCATGCCGGCGGCCACCTTGTCGCCGATCAGGACGTGTGTCGCGGCGGAAAGGCGATCGGTGTCGCCGTCCGGGAAGCGGTGCAGGATCATGCCGCGATCGTCCGGTGTCCTGGCATAGCAGAAACTCGAACCGACGTGGGCGTCCTGATGGCGATAGGCCGCATCGGCGAGAATGGTCAACTGGCTGCCGGCGAACACGGGATCGTCCGTCGGCAGGGTGGACGCGGCCGGGCGGAACCCGCCCGCCTGCCGACTGTAGAGCAGGATCACCTGGTGCACAGGGCTTTGTGCCGGTTCGGTCATCGGAGCGTCAGTCCCCCTGTGCGTGCGTGGTGTGCTCCTCGATCATGGCCAGGAGAGCCATGATCGGTTCCAGTACGCGCCGTGGCCGCGCTGGTCGGACGAATCGGCCTGCCCCCGGGGTGCCGTCGGATTTCAGATAGGAGGCGCCGCTGGCCGAGACGAAGTGCAGGGTGCACCACTGGAACCGGTCGACCGGTGCGAGCCAGGCGGTGGCCCGGCGCTGGTGCAGAAACGCGTAGGCGTCCTGACTTTCCTGTCGGATCGCCTCCCGGTCGGCGTTCGCCGGGGTCGGCCGGCTCAGCCAACGGTCCACCGGTGCGGTGAAACGCAGCGTGTCCGACTTGGTGATGGCGATCGCGGCCGGAAGCTGCAACCGGCCGCCCCGCATGGGGCGGAAACGCAGACCGGCTATCGTGGCGCCGAACGTCGGATCGTCCAGAATGCTGGTGCCCGCGCGGCCACTGCCGTCGCCGATCAGGTCCGGATCCACGACGAAGATCAGACCGTCCACCCGCTGCAGGAACCGCAGGGCCATCGAATCCTGTTGCAGCCCGCGCAGCTGTTCACCGGCGGCGTCGAAGAAGACCAGCGGGAACGTGCGTCCGTCATCGGTGGTGATCAGCACCGCGTCCGTGTAACTGACCAGTTCGCGGCGATGGGTGTGCGGCGGGGCGAGACCCTCGTCGAAGAAGGGATCGACGACCTCGGTGCGGTACCTGTAGTGCTCGGTCAGATTGACCGGTACCGTGCGCAGCCCCCGCGGTGTGAGCCGCTGCCGGTCGATCTCACCGGACATGGCGGCGAGCAGGCAGGTCTTGCCGGCCATGGTGGTACCGACGAAACCGATCACGACCGGCCGTTCGTAGAGCACGAAATCCACCGGGAAGTAGTGCGGCACCCGGTTGACCTCGTTCGGGCAGCGCAGCACGGCGCTCTGCACCTCGGCCCCCCATTTGGCGCTGTCCCGGGGCGGCAGAGTGATGCGGACGGCCGGTCCACTGCTCTCACGGCGGTACGCGTCACGCTCGTTCCACTCGAATTCCTCCAGGCAGATCACACAGGTGATCTTTTTCGTGCCCGGGGATGTGCTGTTGACGGCCATCGCGGTTACCTCCGGCCTCGTCGGCGCCGTTTCTCCGGACGCGTGCTGCTCGTGGAACCGCCGTGGGGGGACGGTGGCCGCGTCAGCGTTTCCGGATCGGTGCTCGCGCCCGGATCGGCGATCGTGTGCGGGGTGGGGTAGCCGTCCTGGCGGGGTGTGGTGCGCGGACCGGTCGGGTCGTCCGGGCCGGCTGCGAACGGTGGGTGCCCGCCCGGCGGCTCGTTCGGCGGCGGCGAGGACGGCCGAGCCGGGCGGGCCGGTGCCGGCTGCCCCTTGGCGGCCATCAGCTGGTCGTAGGCGCGGCGGCCCTCGGCGAGGGTGTCCGGCTCGTGGCGGGGCACCTCGTCCGCTCCCATGATCTGCCCGAGCCGGCGCAGCAGCTCGGTGGCGGTCGGTCGGGCGTCGGGGGCGTCGAACACGCCGTGCAGGATCTGCCCGAGCCACGGCATGCCGCTGGCGGCGACATCGGGTCGGCCACCCAGACCGATGTGCAGGCCGCCCGGGGTGACGACGCTCAGCAGCGCGCAACCCGCGGCGTACAGGTCGTCGCCGGCATCGATGAACCCGCGACCGAGGATCTGCTCGGGCGATGCCCATTCGCGGGGCGTCCGGTCGGCCGGTGTGGGGATCTGCGCGAGCCGGGAACGTGGCTCGCCGAGGCGGCGGGCGTACTCGAACCGGTTGATCTGCAGCGTCCGGCTCGTGGGGTCCCAGTGCAGGGTGTTACCGCGCAGCTGACGGTGGGAGATCCCCAGCTGCTCGAGCAGGATCAGGCCACGGGCCAGGCCACCGGCGAATTTCCCCAGATCATCCGGGGAGACCAGTGGACTGGTCAGTTGTTCGATCGGCGCCCCGTACTCGGCGGTGATGGCGAACGGTTCGTCCCGGTCGACCTCGTAACCGAACAGGCGGGACAGCTGCCACGGGTAGTACGTGGCGCCCCGCTCCCAGGGGAAGTGTCGATCGGCGTCGAACCGGCGCAGCATCCGCAGGCCGGTGGCGATCGCGTTCTCCAGGGGCAGTTCCGCGTTCTCCCCGCCGATCGCGTAGCGGATGGCGATCGGAAAGTTCTGGTACAGCCCGCGCCGGGTCCGGAAGTTCCTGGTCTCCTCGGGTGGCCCCGGATCCATCTCGACCTCCCAGACGGCTTTGCCGCCATCCGGACGGCGAAACGTCAACGTCTCGAGATCGCTCACCGCGGCCGCTCGTCTCTCGGGTCGGCGCGCCGGCGCGACGTGCGCGGACCTGTCGCGGGGATGCGCGGGGGGTGCCGCGCCCGGTGGCCGAGCGGCGCGGGAGGCGGGCGCATCGGCAGCTCGCCCGTCCTGCCGCCGGTCTCCGGGGAACCCGCGCGGCGGGTCGGGTCAGCGTCCTGGGGGCCGGTGGTGGCCGCGGTGTGCGCGGCGGTTGGTGCGCCGGCACCGCTGGTGGTGGCGTCGTGACTGGCCGGGTCGTCCCAGCGCTGGCCAGGTGCGAGGTCGCTCGGGAGGTACCACAGCCAGGCGGCCAGGACGCCGAGGCCAACGAGGATCGCGAGAAGGATCAGGAGCTGGAGGATCACCAGAGATCGTCCGCCTCGGTCGAGGTGCGCTCCACCCGTGCCGCAGCGGGATCCGGCACCACCGCGGATGCGGCCTCGGGCACGTCCGGCCGCGGTGCGCTACGCACGGTTGGCGGGACGGGGGCGGGCACATCCGGTTTGGCCGCCGTCAGCGGGGCCGGTCGCGCCTGAGCGGGGCTGGGTTCGGCGGGAAGGGCTTCGGCGGGGCGCGCCTCGACCGGCTGGGCCGCGGGTGGTGTGCCGGGGGAGCCGACGGTCGTCTCCCCGGACCAGACCTCGTCCGCGACGGAGTCGGCGGGGCGCGCCGGGGCGGGGGGCGGCGGGTCGGATACCGGGCGCTGGGGTGGCGGGCCGTCCGGTGTCGGTGGTGCTGGTGGAGTGGGCGGCGCGGCGAGGGAGGGCGAGGTGTCGTCGTTCTCCGCCGGGCCGGTCGGCCCCTGCACGACATCCGGTGTCCCGGCCGGCACCGGCGGTGTAGGTGGGGAGGTGGGCCGCTGCTGTGGTGTGGACGGGGGGCTTGCCCGTCGGACAGAGCCGGAGGTGAGCTCGGTCAGCCGGATGAGGCCGGCGATGTCGGGGGAGCCGGTGGCCTCCTCCCGTCCGGGGTTGGCGATGCGGGGGATGAACCGGATGTACGCCGCCGTGTCCGGGGTGGGATCGAGCAGGCGCAGGTCCTCCTCGTTGGTGAGCTGCAGCAGCTGCGGGTGGCTGGAGGTGGCGCGGCCGAGCTGGCCGAGCTCGGGGGACTGCTGCCAGACCCTGCGGGCGAGTTCGACGCGTCGACGCTGGTCGGTGTCGAACGGCGGCGGTGCCAGCGGGCCACGTCGTTCCAGATGCCGGTCGTAGGCGGTGAGCAGGGTGTGCAGGGCGTCGTGGACGTCCCGGCCGAGGTCCTCGCGGCGCATCCGGGCGATCTCCTCGCCGTGGGTGTTGAGCACGGTGCGGATGGCGGCGGCGACGTCCCCGGTCACGATGTCCGCGAGCTCGCCCTGGTGCGCCAGCAGCTGGCGGCCGACGGCCGAGCCCACGCCGAGGGTGCTGCCGTCGCCGGCCGGGCCGAGGACGCCCGAGTTCGCCGCGGCACCGCCGGGGGCCGGGCCGAAACCACCGGGCCGGGCGGGACCGCGGGGACCGACGGGCGTCGGGCGCAGTTCGCGCAGCGTCGCCTGGGCGGCGTCGACCGCGTCGGCGACGGCGCTGGCCAGACGGGCCGCACCGAGCCGTTCGTCGGCCAGCACCCATTCGTTGAGACCGACCGACACCAGCAGCGCGCCGAGCCCGCTGATGGCGTTCGCCGCCTCGTTCAGCCGCAGCCTGCGCTGCCAGGCGTTCACCGCGCGCCGCCACCACACCAGCGGTGCGAACGCGAGGGCGAGCCCGGCGAGCAGCAGCACCACACCGATGCCCAGGCTCAGCCTCGGCAGGACCACGCCGGCGCCGATGCCGACGACGGCGCCGCCCAGCGCGTCCAACCCGTACCAGATCAGGGCGGAAAGGGGCAGGTCCCGCGGGTCGGCGGGTTCGCGGGGCTGGGGGATCGGCCGGCGCTGGTACAGGCGCACGGCGATACCGACGGTGAGCGCGGCGGTGACCAGCGCACCGAGAACGCCGACCGGGAACCACAGTCCGGCCAGCAGTGTGCTCAGGAACGCGGTCGAGAGCATGCCGGGGTGCAGCCAGCGGGGGAACGGCGGTGGGGTCCGCAGGGTCGTGATGAGTTCGGGCGGGCAGATCTGCGGTACCCGCTGCGCGTACTGCGCGCTGCCGGTGGGGCGGGCCCGTACGGCCAGGTCACGTAGGCGGCGAGCGGTGGCGGCCAGCGTCTCGCGGGCGCCCAGCGCCGCGTCGGTCTGGCGGGCCAGCGCCGTGCGCACCTGGGCGGCCGCCGCCGCGGGGACGGGCACCATCTGCACGCCGAGCAGCGCCAGGGTGTGGCGCTGCTGCGGGCCGACGCCGTCGCTGCCACCCTGATCGGTCAGTGCCCGGTGCAGTTCCACGGCGAGTGTGCCCAGGTGGGCGCCGGCCTGGGTGAGTTCCGTCCAGACCAGCGACCCGACGGGCACGAGACCCTCCGCGGCCACCGAACGGCGAGGGGCGAACGGTTCGTCGCGCAGCGCGGTGATCAGGGCCGCGGCTTCGTCCAGATGCCGGCGCGCGGCGACGGCGGCCGCCGGCAGCTGGCCGTTCGGGTTGATGATCGAGCCGATGCCAGCGACATCGGTGGTGGCCGACCCGGTCAGCAGCCGGTCGAGGCGGGCTGCCTCCTGCGGCACCACCGACCTCGTCCCGTCGCCGGGGCCCGCGCCCGCCCCACCCGGCGGACCGGCGCCACCGGGACCAGGCGGGATGCCGTTGTCGTCCTGGGTGAAATGCTCGAAGGCCTGCCCTGCGGCCTGGTCGAGGACGTCCCGGCTCACCCGACCGAGCAGCAGGTGGATCGCCGGCGCGGCGACCTGGTAGGTGCAGCGCAGGACCACACCACGCGCCCGGCTGAAGACGCTGGGGATGCTCAACGCCTGCAACAGCGCCGCGAGGTTCGGCTGGGCGTCCTTGTCCGGGCCGAGCACCCGTCCGGGCCGACCGGGAGTCCAGCGCACCCCGCGCAGGTCCCCCGCCCACAGGACGGGCAGTTCGGCGACGGCCGGCAGGTACAGCCGCTCGGGGTGCGGGCGCCGGCCCAGGCCCAGCACCAGCAGCTGCGTCGTCGCCGCGGACACCCGGACGAGGAAGTCCCTGTACTCCTCGAGGCGGGCCACGTCGGCGACGACCAGGATCCGGCTGGTGTCCACGTCGCGCCGGCCCGCCTGGCTGGCGTGCTCGCGCTGCAGGGTACCGATCGGGGTGGACAGCACCCGACGCGGATCGTCACGCAGGTCGAGGACGACCACCATCGACGCGTCGTCCTCGTCGCGCCCGGCATGGTCATCGCCGGCGCCGGGCGGCGCCACGGTGGACGTCATCGCTCGTCCGCCCCTTCGACCTCGGTCAGGTAGGTGTGGAGGTCGTGCAGGTTGCCGCGGATCGCACCCTCCTCGGTGAACGGTCGGTGCAGCGCGGCGGGCACGGTGGTGGACCAGAACTCGAGGGCCTGGTCGAGCCGGCCACGGCTGGCCGGCGGCAGCCCCGCGCGGAACTTCTCGATCCGGGCGACCTCCGACCCGGCCACGTCGACGAAGGCGCGGAACACCGCGGCGGGCGGCACCGGTTCGTGGGTGAGCCCCTCCGGACGGATCATCCGCAGGCTGCGGGTGAACGCCCGGCGCGCCTCGTCGTCGTCCTCGACGATCGCCTGCTCGTAGACCCGCAGCAACGACCCCCACGACGAGGTCTGCCCGATCCGATGCAGCGGCAGGTACATGGCCTGCGCCTCGTCGTACTCGACCGCGCTGACCTGGATCGACTCCGGGGATTCCAGCGACCCGGTGACCCGCACCCGCCCGTTCCACATCGCGCACAGCAGCCGGTGCAGGATCGTGGTGCGGTTGTCCTCGGTCATCGCGAGCCAGCCGTAGTTGTAGCTCAGCCGCTGCCGCCAGCGCAGATAGTCGGCCGGGTCGTTGTGGGTGACCGCCTGCGACCAGAACCGCAGCAGCTCCCGGACCTCCCGCACCTCGTTGACGGCCATCGAACTGCGAAAGAGCACCACGACGATCGAGTCGGGCTGCCCGGGCCGGAAGTCGGGTGTCACACCCTGTCCGGTGGGCAGCGCCAACTCGTCGCGCAGACAGGCCTCGACCTCGCCGGCGCCGGCGTGCTTCACCGCCGGATGCGCGATCAGGATCTTCAGGCGGCCGGAGCCGTCGGGGCTGAACCCGCCGGGCAGCAGCGCGCGCAGCTGGTCGAGGAACTGGCGCAGGTCCAGCGGGTCGACGTCGGGTGCGGCGCTGCTGGCGGCCCGGGCCAGCAGCCGGCCCATCGACGGCAGCAACGGCACCCCACCGCCCTCGGCCTCGGCGAACAGCGACCGGACCTCCTGCTTGAGCCGGTCGCGCAGGATCGCCACCGCCCGTTGCGGCGCGGACCGTTCGGTGATCTCCTCGAACGCCTTCTGCCAGTCGGAACCGCGTAGCAGCAGCCGCAGCACATCCGCCTCGGTGGAACCCTCGGGCAGGCCGCCACGCTGCAGGAACGCCCGCAGCACGGTGCGGTGGAACACCTCGAGGTTGCCACCGGCGGGCAGTAGCTGGCGGATACCGGTGCGGTCCTGGCTGAGCGCGACCGTGCGGCGATCGAACTCGTCCGGTTCGGCGCGGGCGAACACGATCAGGGCGTCGGCGAAGTCGTCCACATGGCCGATCGCGACGTTCACCTTCTGCTGCCAGACCCGGGTCTGGCGGCCCCACGCCTCATGCCACAGCCGCCAGGTGTTCCAGCGGTGCCAGTGCTGCAGGGTGGCGATGGCCTGCTGCACCGGCGGGTCGCCCCACTTCGCCTTGCCGGGGAACCGGTTGCGGATGTCGGGCAGCACCGGGGCCGCGGCGCTGACCGGCGGCCGGTTCGGGACCTGCGGCGGGGTGTTCTTGCGTGCCTCGAGCAGGCCGATCAGGCCGCTGCGGTCCGGCGGGTCGAGCAGCTCCGGATGCCCACGGATGATCCGGCGCAGGTGCAGGACGTCGACCTCGCCGAGCATCGTCCGGGCGGCCTGCACCGGCTGGAACCGCTGCCCGGCGATCTCCTGCACCTGGCCGCTGAGCTGGGTGGCCTGCGCCCGCAGGACGGCGCCGATGGTGTCGGAGTAGTCGGTCAGCGAACGTTTGATCTCCGCGGCGCCGTCGGTGACCCGTGGCGTGCTGACCGGCAGGTCCGGCCGGTCGAGGATCTCGTCGAGGTTCGCCGCCCGCGCCATCTTCCCGATCAACGGGACGTTGCGCTCCCCGCCCGGCGTCGGCCCCTCCAGCAGCGGGACGGCCCGGGCCAGCAGCCGGCCGGCGACGAGCTCGGCGAGCGCGTCCCCGGGCACGGTCAGCGACGCGACCAGCGCCGTGGACACGCCGCGATGGCCGATGCCGGAGTCGGCGGCGGTATGGCGCTCGGCCGCGCTGTTGATGAACGAGTCGGCGAACGACTGGAACGACTGACCGACCACCGCCGCCTGCTCGGCCTGCTGCTCGGAGGTGATCAGCGACAGCACCAGCGACGAGATCGAACGGTGGATGTCGTCCTTGTCCATGCCCGGGGTGCGGCTGAACAGGAACCCGGTCTGCACCGTGCCCGACGCGATCTGGATCTTGCGTCCCGGGTAGGCGACGTCGATCGGACGGCCGATGTTGTCCGAATGGCCCAGGACCCGCCGGGCCTTGCGGGCGTTCTGGTCGTCCACCAGACGGAACAGGTCGAGCAGGGCGCGTCCCGCGTTGAGCTGCGCCGAACGCCCCCCGCCGCGGCCCTCGTCGAACGCGCTCGGCATGAGCACCAGCGGATAGATCTGCGCACCGATGCGGGCCCGGTCGAACGCGTCCGCGATGAGATGCAGGTAGTCGTAGAAGATGCCGGTGCCGGTGCCGCCGGCGACCGAGAAGGCGACGAACACGTCGCACGAACGGTTCGACCGCCCGCCGAGCACACCGAGTTCGGCACCGGCCCGGCTGACGGCGTCGATGGCATCGCGCAGCGGCTGCTGGCCCGGGCCGATGTCCTCGCGCACCGTCTCGAACAGCGCCGCCCGGCCCACCGTCGGCAGCTGCCCCGCACCCTTGGTGATCGGTGCGACCAGCGGCTCGTCCAGGATCGGCGGCAGCCACGACTGGACGAACTGCCCGGCGGTCATCCGCAGGTTCGCCGCGACCTCCGCGTAGGTCTGGAACTTCGGCACCAGCCCGCGGACCAGCTGGGCGTTACGGGCCGCCGCCTGATGGTGCGTCGGCGCGGGGACGGTCGCGCCGTGGATGCGGTCGAGTTCGGCCTCGTTGAGGTCCGCGTAGACGAACTGCAGGCAGCCGGGCAGCTGGTAGGGCAGATAGCCGGAGTTGCCGTGGGTGCCCATCCGCTCGGCGAACGCCATGCCGTCCGGCCCGCACAGCGACTCACGCAGCCGCCGCTCGAGTTCGGTGCCGATCGCGCAGCCGGTGCCCCCCAGCCCCACGAAGACCAGCGGCTGGTAGATGTTCAGCCCGAAGGCGGTGTCGCGTGTCGGCATACGTATCCCGATCCGTGTTCTGCGCTGGGTCGTGCCCGGTGTCGGGCGGGTCGCTCCTGCCCGTTCCTGCCTGGTGCCTTGCTGCCTGCTGCCGGTCAGAACTGCGTGTCGTTCCAGTCGTCGGCCGGCCGAGGGGTCGCCGACGGTTGCCCGGGCCCAACCGCCGGACGCTGGCCGGGCTGGACGGTGGGTGCCTCGGACATGTTTCGGTAGTCGTCGTCTGGCGCCGATCGGGCCGGAGCGCCATACGGACTGCCGCCATACGGACTGCCGCCATACGGACTGCCGCCATACGGACTGCCGCCGTAGGGATCGCCGCCGTAGGGATCGCCGCCATACGGGTTGTCGTTGTGGGCGGGGTTGCCGGGCGGGGTGCTGCTGTGACCGTTGACGTGTCGATCGTTGCCGGCGCCGCCGAACGGGTCCTGGCCGCCGATGGTCGCGTACGGATCGGCCTCGGCGCCGCCACCACCGAACGGGTCGGCACTGTTCGCGTGGGCGCCGCCTCCGCTCCACGGATCGTCGGAAGGCGGCAGGGCCGCGGCGCCACCTTGCAGCCGCCGGTCCTCGACCCACAGCTGGGTGCCGGACATGCCGGCGGGGAACCGGGTGCCCGCGGGCAGGGTGCGTACCTCACCACCCGGCGTCTGCACGGCGAGCTGCCCGTGCTTGACCCGGCGCACGGTGTAGACACCGGTCTCGCCCGGGTTCGCCTGGGTGAGGGTGAGCGCGACCCCGGGCACGTCGTTGAGGGTGAACCGGAACACGGACGCGCGCTGCCGCGACGCCGGCAGGTCCGCGCCGACACCGTCCCCGCGGGTGGCGAAGGCCCGCAGCTGGGAGACGTCGCCGTCGCGTCGCCGCCGGGCCAGCAGCAGCAGGGCGGCGCCGACGGCGAGCAGCAGGACGACGGCGGCCAGCAGCAGGTACGACCAGTACGTCGCGAACCACCCGGGTGGTTCGTCCACGTCGAAACTCACCGGCTCCTCGGTGAGCACGACACCCGTGCTCGTGGCGCTGTCGCCGTTCGTCGCGCCGCCGCCGTTCGAGCCGCCGGGGGTGACGGAGACGCGGATGACGCCGCGCCGCGGTCCGTAGGCGGCGTCCGACGCCACGGACAGGGTCAGTTTCCGCTCGAAGCCGCTGGCCCCGGCCGGCACGGTCACCGTGACCGGGTCGAGGGACACCCCGGCCAGGCCTGCCAGGCTCAACGCGACCTCACGGGGCGTGCCCGACGGGTTGTCCGCCCGCAGCACCCCGCTGACCGAGGCCCCGCGGTGGACGTCCGCCGGCGTACGCATCTCCACGACCGCGCCGCCGCCGCGAGCCCCCGGAATCCGGTAGGTCGCGCGCTGCACGGTGCCCCGCAGACCCGTACCGGTGATGCTGCCGGTCAGCGACAGCAGCCCGGTCGCACCGGCGGGCACGGTGACCTGGCCGGCGTAGCCGCCGTCACCGGCCTTCTCGTCACCGCCCTGGCCGTTGTCGCTCAGGGCCACCGGCACGGGGATGAAGCCGTCCCCGGCCAGCCGCGCGTCGAACACGAGCCCGGCGAGGTCGCGGGGGTCGGCGGCCTGCCCGCGGCTGGTCTGCAGCGTGACGTGCACCGTCGCGGACTCGCCTGGCTTCGGGGACGCCGGCGAGAGGCGGACCACCGAGCTCAGCTGACCGATCCAGGTCAGGTCGGCCTGCACCGTCTGCGGCCTGGCGTCCGGGGGCCAGGTGAAGACGACCTTCCAGGTGCCCGGGTAGGGGTTGGCGATGAACAGCGACTCGGAGGTGGGGGCGCTGTTGTTCAGGGTGAAGAACGAGCCGTCCTGCTGGCCGGAGCCCTGGATGACCCGGCCCCGGGGGTCGGTGTAGCTGACCTTGATGCCCGCTTCGCGCTTGAGCGCGTTGATGGTGGCACTGGACGCGGTGGCCGGGATGTTCAGAGCCAGGGTCACCGGGCTGCCCGGTCCGCCCTGGCCGCGCTTGGTGGCGAAGCCCATGCAGCTCGCGTTCGCCAGCGCCCGGTCGAGGGCCTCGGCGATGTCCGCGGCGGACTCGGCGTACAGGGGCGCTGGCGCGGCCACCGGGACCCTCTGACAGTCCTGGCTGGTGCCGGCGCCGAAGCCGGGCAGCCTGGCCAGCCACTCCCGGTTGAAACCGTTCCCGAAACCGACCGGCCAGATCTGCACGCCCAGCGCCCTGGCCCGCGGCGCGACGTCGCTCTCGGTCACGCCCATCGCGGCTGTCATCCGCGACTGCGTCGTCGCGTCGGCGTTGGGCAGCTTCGCCCCGTAACGCTGGACGTTGTCCACGCGCAGACCGCCGTCGGTCAGCAGGAACACCACGTTGAAGTAGGACGGGTCCTTCGCCGCCTCGAGGATGTCCAGCGCCTTGGTCAGGGCCGCGGCGTGGTCGGTGCCGTTGCCCTCCTCGATGCTGCGCGGGTGCAGCTTGCCCAGACAGGTCCGGAAGTCGGTGCTGCCGACCTGTGCGAGCGGGCAGACCTCATCGGTCGCGCCATGCTGCTCGCGGCTGACCTCGGGAAAGTCGTCGGTGCCGAACCCGACCACCGCGATCTTCGAGTCCTTGTCGACCTGTTGACTGCTGGCGATCAGGCCCGCGGCCTCGGCCTCCTGCCGGATGGTCTCGGGAGTCTCACTTCCCGACTCGTCGACGAGCACCACGGCGTGCACCCGCGGCCGACCGTCGGCACCCACGGTCGCGGGCCCGCCGGCCGGTGCGGCGACAGCCGGCGTCCCCAGCGGCGCGACCAGCACAACGGCACCCGCGGCGGCCATCAGCGCACGGGCCAGCCCGCGAACGGAGCCAACGGTTCGGTTCGCCATCAGTGTGGCCTCCCCCAAGGCTCACGCAGCGCCCGACCCCCCGGGTGCCAGGTCACTCATGCGCTCGCGGTTGAGTCACGAGATACCCGCCGAAACACGTTTTCGTGTAACGAGGCAGGGTATGTCTGCGCACCGTCGCAAGATACACCGTGTTCTGTCGTGTTGCGGGCGCCGAGTGGGCACCATGTCGTCATCTTTTGGCGATCATGCTGTGCCGCAGTGGATGCCTGGCTGCCGTCGTCCATATCGACCCTGGTCAGGGGGCTTTTTTTGCTTTCCGTCCGGGATTTGGCGGGAGCTGCCTGGCCAACGTACGACCATGTACGGCCTTGGTGGAGAGCGTGGACAGTCGGCTCCCGTTGAGAAATCCGGGCGGCCTGTTTCGGCGTGGCCGTACCGGCCGGCCGGCGAGCCCTTTCTGGCGAGCGGTCGGGCCGGCGCCGCCGGCACTGATCACCCTGAGTCACCGATCTGGCCAGGTGATGGGGGTGGGAGTAGCCACCGTTGGCTGGGCGGGGGTCAGAATGGGGGAAGTCGGGACTGCCTCTGGATCCCGTTCCTGCGACAGGTGGTTCGCCAGCCTGGTGGAGGTGGAGGAGCCCGATGAGCGAGCCTGATCTGAGTGCCTGGGTGGCCGCGCTGTGCGGCGGGCTCGGCCTCGACCCGGGTCAGGTCGACACCACAGCGGTGCTGGATCTGGCCCGGGACGCCGCCCATGGCATCGCTCGCCCGGCCGCGCCGGTCTCGGCCTTCCTCGTCGGGTTGGCCATCGGACGCGGAGCCGACCCCGCCGACGCCTTCGCCGCAGCCACCTCGCTGGCCGTCACCTGGCCGGGCTGATCGACGTGCGCCGGGCTGATCGACGTGGTCAGCGCAGGAAGTCCAGCAGGGGGGCGTTGACCTCGTCGGGGTGGGTCCAGGCGATGTTGTGCGGGCCGTCGTGGACGGCGACGGTGGTCAGGTCCTTGATGAGCCCCGGTAGCCGGGCGGCGGTGTTCTCGTAGGGGAGAATGCGGTCGGCATCGCCGTGGATGAGCAGGGTCGGCACGTCGATGTTCGGCAGGTCGTCGCGGAAGTCGGTCAGCCAGGAGTCGACACAGGCGTGCGCCGCGTGGGGGGAGGCGCCGAGGGCGACGACGAAGCTGTTCTGCCAGGCCTGGCCACTGATGCGCGTGCCACCGAGCACGTCGACGTTGTAGAAGTTGTCGAGGAACTCCTTGAAATAGGCCGGCCGGTCGGCCAGTACCGCCGCCTTGATCCCGTCGAACACGGATCCGCCGACCCCGTCCGGATTGTCGTCGGTCTTGAGCAGGAACGGCGGGATGGCACCGAGCAGGGCCGCCTTCGCGATCCGCCGGGAGCCGTAACGCCCCAGGTAGCGGGTGACCTCCCCGGTGCCCATCGAGAAACCGACGAGCGAGACGTCGGTCAGGTCGAGCTGTTCGAGCAGGGCGTTCAGGTCGGCTGTGAGGGTGTCGTAGTCGTAGCCGACGGTGGGCTGACTCGACTTTCCGAAGCCGCGCCGATCGTAGGTGATGACCCGGTAGCCCTCGGCCAGCAGCGCCCGGGCCTGCTTCTCCCAGGACGCCCCGTTGAGCGGATAGCCGTGGATCAGCACGACCGGCCGCCCCGTGCCGTGATCCTCATAGTAGATCTCGATCGGCGTGCTGTTCTCCTGTCCGACGGTGATGAACCCCATGGATCTCTCCTCAGGTTGCGTGAAGCGGCTGCTGCGTGCAGCGGATGCACCCCGGGCGAACGGTCCAACCGGGCGCCACCCGACCGTGCTACGCCTACCCAGTCGAGCCCGGGTTCACCGGGATCTACCAAAGGGCTGGTGGACGCACGTCTTTTGTGGCTTCTGGCACCGGTATGCGCGGTCCGGCTGACGTCACCGCGCGACCTTCGGCTTCCCACACCACCCACGACACCATCGATCGCTGCCTTACCGGGTCCGCCGGCACCACCGGCACCACCCGGCACCGGCACCGGCACCGGCGTCGCCCCGGCACGAGGAGCCCGTCCGCGGCGACTCGCCTGGCCGTTTCTGTCGGTGGGTCCGCCTAACATCCACGATGACGGGGCAGGCAGAGCGGGCCACCGAGGCGGCTGAGCGGGCTACACCAGCCTGCGTCGGGCGGCGGTCGGCACAGAGACGGGCGGAACCGGATGAGAGTGAACCTGGCCAGTGTGTACGTGGACGACCAGGACAGGGCGCTGCGTTTCTACACGGAGGTTTTCGGCTTCGTGAAGAAGACCGAGGTCCCGCTGGGCGAGCACCGCTGGCTGACGGTCGTCTCGCCAGAGGCACCCGACGGCGTCGAGCTTCTGCTCGAACCGGATGCCCATCCAGCGTCGAAGACCTTCAAGGCGGCGCTGGCCGCCGACGGCATCCCCTTCACCTCGTTCGCCGTGGACGACATCCGCGCCGAGGCCGCCCGCCTGCGTGGCCTCGGCGTCCACTTCACTCTCGACCCACAGGATGCCGGCCCCGTCACCATCGCCGTCTTCGACGACACCTGCGGCAACCTCATCCAGCTCACCCAGACGCACTGAGCCGGGTTGACCGGCCAGGCCGGTCCTCACCGGTCCGCCGGGCCGTCCGCGGACGCGATCCACTCGGCCGCCACGCGTCGTGGGCGGCGCGGGACAGGACACGAAGACGTCGTACCCCGAGGCATGACCGCCCGCCTGGTCCTGCAGGACCCGAAACCCAGCATCCACGGAGCCGAGGGCAGTGTCACCTACCGGTACGCCACCCCCGATCTGACCATGGCGTCCGTGGACCTCTCGTTCGCATGCCCCACCGGCTTCGACGACAACGCCGCCGGCTCCAGCCAACCCGACTGGGTCACCCTGGGCGAAGTCCGGTGACCCCTCGGCCGCCTGGAACATGTCGGTGTCCGAGGGCGGCCATCCGCTCTACGTCGCCCATGTCACCGGCGGTGGCCCGCCGGCCTGACCGGCCCGCCGCCGAGGCGGTCCGTGTGGATCCACAGACCGTCGAGCGGTGCACCGACCGCTCGACGGTCTGTGGGCACATCCTCTGTCGGCGGAGCGCATGTGATGGCAAACAGGGGTAAACGGCGGTGATGTGTCGTATGGTCAATGGTGACGATCCGTGAGGAGGCTGTGACGTGTATTCGGACCCGCCGGCCTCCAGGTCCCTGCCCGCCGCATCCGTTCCTGGCCGCGTGCGGCGGGCCGAGCAGGCTGAGCTGGTCGAACCGTCGGCGTTCGGGCAGGTCGCACAGCTCGAGCTCGAGATCGACGGGGTGGCGCGGCAGGTGCGCCACTTCGAGGACCTGCTCCGTGGGCTGGTGCGCACCCGGGATCGCTGGGCCGCCGGTGGGCACGGTGAGCAGAGCGTGGTGCGGGTGCTGGTCGGCATGGTCGACGTCGGCTGGCAGGTGTTGGCGGATCGGCGCTGGCCGGGGAGCCGTAAGGCCAACATCGACGTGATCGTGGTCGGCCCCGCCGGGGTGTTCGTGGTGGACGTCAAGAACTGGCGCGAGTTCAGCATCGAGGGCGGCCGGCTGTGGCGTGGGCAGGTCGACGCCGATGACAACGTGCAGAAGCTGCTGAGGCAGACCGCCGCCGTCGAAGAGGTGGTAGCCGAGGCGGGGCTGCCACCGACCGAGGTCGTGCCACTGCTGGTGATGGCCGGGCGCCGTGGCATCCACGAGCAGCTCGACCGGGTGACCATCCTCGGGCAGCAGGACCTCACCGGCTATCTGTTGCGCCAGGGCGTTCGTCTGGGCCCGGAGCCGGTGGAACGCCTGCTGGAATGCCTCGACCAGGGCTGCCCGCCGATGCCGCGCGACGAGGGCCGGCGGCCGGGTGGGCCGACACCCACGCGGGCGCACGGCGTCACGGCATCCCCCCGCGGCACCGGGGCGAACAGCGACCGCAGTGCTGCCCGGACGCGGACGACGCCGCCGTCGCACCCGGCGCCCGTCACCCCGCCGGTTCCGGCCGTTCCGGCGGCTCCGGCGGCTCCGGCGGCTCCGGCGGCTCCGGCGGCTCCGGCGGCTCCGGCGGCTCCGGCGGTCCAGATGACTCCGGCCGTCCGGACAACGCCGGCGGCTCAGATGAGGTCGGCGGTCCAGATGGCGCCGGCGGCTCTGGAGACGCTGCCGGGGATGGACGAACTGTGGCAGGACCTGCTGGTCGCGGCGGCGCGGGAGCCGATCGAGACCTGGATGACGTGGCTGCACCCGTCCCAGGCGAGACTGGCGGGGCGGCGCTGGTCGGGGCCGGCGCGGGTGCGGGGTGCGGCGGGCACCGGCAAGACGGTCGTCGCGCTGCACCGGGCCAAGTACCTGGCCGCCCGCGGGGAACGGGTGCTGTTCACCTCGCTGGTAAGCACGCTCGGACCGGTCAACCGGGCACTGCTGGCCCGGATGGCGCCGGAGCACGTGGAACGGGTCGACTTCGTCACGGTGCACCAGCTCGCCCGGCGTTGCCTGGAGGCGCGGGGGCTGGCCGGCCTCGTCGAGAAGGACAGGGTCAGGCTCTGCTTCAGGCGTGCCTGGGGCCAGGTGGGTCGGCAGTCGGTGCTGTCGGGACTGGGGCTGCCGCTGTCCTACTGGCAGGAGGAGATCTCCAAGGTCATCAAGGGCCGCGGGCTGCGTGGGTTCGAGCAGTACGCGACCCTGTCCAGGGTTGGGCGCAGCACCGCACTGCAGCCGGTGCACCGGCGTGCGGTCTGGGACCTGTACGAGCGCTACGAGACCCTGCGCATCGAGAGTGACGTCCTGGACTTCGACGACCTGCTGCTGCTGGCCCGCGACCTCGTGCGTGCCTCCGGGGTGCCAGGCCCGTCCGGTGGTATCGGGCAGTACGACGCGGTGATCGTGGACGAGGTGCAGGACCTCACCTGCGTGGGCCTGCAGCTGCTGCACGCCCTGGTCGGAGACCGGCCGAACGGGCTGCTCGTCGTCGGCGACGGGCAGCAGTCGATCTACCCGGGTGGGTTCACGCTGGCCGAGGCCGGTGTCTCCGTCGTCGGACGGTCCACGATCCTCGGCCGTAACTACCGCAACGGCGCGAACATCCTGCGGTACGCCCAGGCCGTCCTCGCCGACGACGGTTTCGATGACCTGGACGGGGTCGAGGTGCAGGGCCGGCGGGCTGTGGACGTCGAACGTGCCGGCGGAGAGGTCCGCGAGGAGCGGCTGCCCAGCGCCGCCGCGCAGGACGAGCGCCTGTGCGACGACCTGCTGCGCCTGCACACCGAGCGTGGTGCCCGCCTCAGCGACATGGCCGTGCTCGTCCCGACGGACCAGGCCGTCGAACGGTGGCTGACGGTGCTGCGTCGCCGTCAGATCCCGGCAATGGCGCTGCGGGCGTATGACGGTAGCCGCCAGGAGAGCGTCAAGGTCGGGACGTACGCGCGGGTGAAGAGCCTCGACTTCGCGCACGTGTGGATCCCCGACCGCGACCTGTTCCCACGCCCGCGGAAAGCCGACGAGTCCGACGACGCACTGCGCGAACGTCTCCGCCTCCAACGCCGCCAGCTCTACGTCGCCATCACCCGCGCCCGCGACCGCGTCTGGGCCGGCCTGCGCACCACGAGCGACGCACAGCCGAGCCCGACGGGGTGACCGCGGGCCGGTTCAGGACGAACGTTCGGTGAGGAACACGAACTCGCGGCCCGGGCGGTCCGGGGCCTGCCGTACGTCACCGAAGGGTCGACTCCGACGTGACGATGGTGCCGTCAGCCAGGAATCAATAGGTATAGCGAAAAGAGACGTAGGGGGTTCCGCTGCCGGGTCGATGCCCACGACCCGATGGCCGTTGCCGGCGAGCAGAACGGCCAGGGATCCGGTTCCGCAACCCACATCGAGCACCAGTCCGGCACCCAGCTCGCCGGCGATCATGAGGTAGGCGGCCAGGTCGTCGCGGTTTCCGTCAAAGGCGTCGTAGACCCGGGCGAGCAACGGATGGGAAAAGAGCGCGTCGGGCACCAGGGCATCGTAGTCAGCGACAGCCTCCGGACCGGCCGCGTTCTGTAACGTTTCCGGAACGAGGGTCATCCGTGATAACAGCGCTGCGACGCACCGATCCTGCCCCGGAACGGGAATACGGAACGGGAGCAGCAGCAGGAGGAGGACGGCGGCATGGTGGAACAGACAGCGATTGTCACCGGCGCGAGCCGGGGAATCGGAGCGGCGATTGCCGCGGAGCTCGCGCGTCGCGGTTGGCACGTCATCGTGAACTATCGGCGGGACGCCGCTGCGGCGGCGAGCGTTGTCACCGCCATCTCGGACGCCGGAGGTAGCGCCACGGCCATCGCTGCCGATGTCACGGATCAGGATGCGGTCACCGCGCTGGTCGCGGCGGTGAAGGCCGACCGGGGTCGCATCGATGCCCTGGTCGTGAACGCCAACACCGCTCCGCCGCCGTTCGCCTCACTGGCCGAACTGGCCTGGTCGGACTTTGCCGCGAAGGTCACCGGCGAGCTGGCCGGTGCCTTCCACATCACCCGGCAGGCGGTGGAGGTGATGCGGGCGCAGGGCGCGGGCCGGCTGGTCTTCATCGGTAGCACCGCCGCCGACTACGTGGGCGGTGGCCGTCTGGCGCACGGCACCGCGAAGGCGGCACTCGCCACGTTCGCCCGCCACGTCGCCGCGGAGACCGCCCGCGACGGAATCAGTGTCCTGACCGTCGCACCCGGCGCAGTACGCACCGATGCGACAGCCGCCGTTCTCGACGCCGCGCGGGAAAAGGTGCTGACCGACAACTCCGTGCTGCACCGGGTACTCGAACCGGCGGACGTCGCCGCCGCCGTCGGTCTGGCCCTCGACCCGGCGCTGCACCCGGCGACCGGCACCGTCCTGCGCCTCGACGCCGGCTGGTCCGTTCTCGCCGGCGGCCCCACCGCGTAGCAGCATCGCCGTGGTCGCCGGCTCGGGCCGGAGGTCGTGTACCGGCCCGACCGCGAACATGGAGAACAGCCCTGGCAGGGTTGGAGTCATGCCGCAGGCCGCGTATGGACGTGCGCGGGCGCGGGTGAACGTGCGTGGACGTGCGATCCGGGGAGCCAAAGGACATGCCGAGTATTTCGCCGAGTCATCGTGACCTGTTGGAGAAGCCGATCACGGTCGTGCTCGCCACCGTCGGCAAGGATGGGCAGCCGCAGGTCACCGCGGTCTGGGCGACCCTCGACTCGGACTCCGACGGCGGCGACGTCGTGCTCATCTCGGTCACGAAGGACCGGCAGAAGTACCGCAACCTCGCCGCGCACCCGCAGGCGACCCTGTTCGTCCTGGACCCGGCCAACTCCCAGCGGACCCTGGAGATCCGGGCCACCGCCGAGATCAGCGACGATCCGGAGCTTGAGGTCATGAAGCGGGTGCTCGCCCACTATGGCGCGGACCTGGAGGGCAGCGGCATCCCGACGAACGACCGGGTCGCCGTCACCCTGCGACCCACCCGGATCGTCGAGCTCGGCTAGCCGCTCCGCACGGATCTCCGGCCGTCCCGCTTTTCACGCGAAGCCATCGTGTAACCCCTGACGCACAGGTTGCCGCCTTCCCGCTGTCAGGTTCGGAGTCGCCCCTCGGGCCGTGGTCGCTCGGCCCGGCTGTCGCCGTGCCCGGCGACCACACATCGCCTCGCCCGCTGACCGTGACCGCTCCTTGATCCACGAAGAGCCGTCTGGGCCGCGTGCCGCGGCGCAGGGGTCCGATGAGGCAGCGAGTCCACGTTGCCGCGTGCCCCTCTTGCCGCGGTCCAGGCTCCGTGCGGTCGCGGTCGCGGTATCAGCTCCTCCAGAGGAGCGATCAGGGGGATGTGGCGAGATCTTGGTTCTGGCTTGGTGTTGTGGTCGGGTGCTGGGTGGCCCGGCGCGGTCCGGCCTCGGTCACCTGACGTCCGGCTGACAACCGTCCATCTTGACAGTGGCACTGTCATGATTGCAGTATGGCTGTCATGGCGTCAGTATCACTGTCAGATGCGCGGGCGGCGCTCGTCCGGGACCGGGTCGTCGAGGCGGTGGCCGGCCTGCTGGCCGGCGGGGAGGATCTGACCTTTGCGAAGGTCGCGAAGGCGGCCGGCGTGCCCGAGCGCACCGTCTACCGGCACTTTCCGTCCCGGGAGGCGCTGCTGACGGCCGTGTTCGGCTGGGCGAACCGGCGCATCGGCTTCGATGGCCCCGCCCCGGCGGACGCGGCGCAGCTGGCGGCAATGGTCCGGCAGGTGTTCACCGGGTTCGACGACATCGCGCCGATCGTGCGTGAGCTGCTGCTGGCGCCCGAGGGTCTGCTCGCGCGCCTGTCCGACAACGACCGTCGCCGCCGGACGGCCCGGACCGTCGTCGCTCAGGAGGCGCCGGGCCTGGACGAGACCAGCGCCCGGCGGGTCGCCGCCGCCCTCCAGGCGCTGACCGCCGCCGCCACCTGGCAGACCCTGCGCGACTACTGGGATCTGGACGGCGCGGAGGCCGGCGAGACCGCGGCGCTGGCCCTCGAGCTGATCCTTGACGGTGCCCGCGCCCGGGTCGCGGCCCAGAAGCCGAAAGCGAACGAACCGAGGTGAAGGAGTTCCCATGACGCTCGTACACGGCGTGAACCATGTTGCGATGCTCACCGAGGATCTTGACAGATTCACCGACTTCTACGCCGGGATATTCGAGCTGGAGACCGTCTTCGCCGAGCAGGCGCCGGCGTTCCGGCACGCGATCCTGCGCACCGGACCACATTCCTGGCTACATCCGGCCGAAATTACCGGAAATCCGCACGGTGTGGCCGTACCGGACATGTTCACCCGTGGTCACCTCGACCATCTTGCCCTCACAGCGGCTTCCGCGGAGGCGTTTCGGGCAGCCCGGAACCGTCTTGTCGAGTGCGGTGCCAGCGACGGAAAGATCGAGGATCTGGGCGCCTTTCGCAGCATCTGGTTCACCGATCCCGACGGCATGCGGGGTGAACTCGTCCTCATCACCGACGAGAACCTCCAGGGTATTCATGCGCCGGTTCCGCTTTCCACCGGCTGACATCGCACCGTGTCTGGTCGCCCTTGGGATATGACGCCTGGCCGACAGTAGGAGATCTTGCCGATCGTGTGGCGCCGCAGGCAGGATGGCGCTGATGACATTGGTCCGAATGATTCGAGGACACCACGATGGCTCGTTTTCTGTTTGCCACCATGCCCGCGGTCGGCCACACGCTGCCCGCGATCGCGGCGCTCGGCGCCCAGGGGAACCTGCTGGTCGTGGCCGTGACCGGCGGCGCCGACCCGGCGAGGGTGTTCGCCGCGGCGCCGGCGAACACCCGGATCGAGTCGTTCCTGCCGTTCGACCGGCTGCTGGCGCACGTCGACGTGATCGTCACCAACGGCGGCTACGGGGGAGTGCAGCTGGCGCTCGCCCACGGCGTCCCGATCGTCGCCGCCGGCCGGCTACGCGACGAGATCGTCGTCGCCGGCCGTGAGCAGCGTGCCGCCGACCTTCTCGAGGACCTCGCCGACGCCGCGCCGCCGGCAGGCCACGCGGGCGGTCATCGTGCTGTGCCGGTGGGATCGGCGTCGAGGCGGTAGACCCGCCGGGCTGTTCCGGCGAACAGGGCGCTGCGTTCCGGCGCGGACATCGAAGCAGTTATGATCTTGAAGGCGTTCCAGAGGGCGTCGTAGCTGCCGCTCTGCTTGTCGACCGGGAAGTTGCTCTCGAACATGCTCCGGTCCGGGCCGAAGGCGTCGATGGCTGTTTCGATGTAGGGCGCCCAGGCGGCGGCGAGGTCCGTCGACGAGGGCCGGGTCGCCAGCTCCTCGTGGCCGAGGCCGTGCAGGGGCATGCCCAGGCCGCCGAGTTTGACCACGATGTTCGGCCGGCGGGCGACGTGGCGCAGCAGGGAGCTCCAGCGCGCGAAGATCTCGGACCGGGCCTGCGGGTTCGGCTCGTCGGGGACGGGCCCGCCGAGATGGTCAAGGACGAACAGCTGGTCGGGCAGGGCGTCGGCGGCGGCGGCGAGCTCGGGAAGCTGCTCGTGGAACAGCCACACGTCATAGCTGAGACCACGGCGGCCGACCGCACGGATACCGGCCTGGAACTGGTCGTCGAGCAGAAGGTGTGGCGGGGAGTCCTGACCCTTGACGATCGGCCTGCGGTGCCAGATCACGTTGTGCCGGATGCCGCGCAGCCGGCCACCGGCCGCCTCGAGGTGTCCGTCGATCGTGCGCGCGGCGTCGGCGGGACGGGTGAGATCCGCCCAGGCGACGAGACCGGCCGCGAGCGCCGGCGTGGCACCGGCCGGACAGACGGCGGTGACCAGCTCGGTCTCCCCGACGGGGCGCAGCGCCTCGTCGCCGTCGGGGCGGTACGCGGCCCGGCATTCCACGAACACGGTCGCGGTGATCCGGTGGCCCCGCTCGATGTCACGCAGGTAGGCATGCTGGTCGTAGGGAATCCAGTAGCCGGACGGCCACAGGTGATGGTGGGGGTCGACGATGGGCAGCTCCGGGTCGATCACGTCCTCGCGTGGCGCTGGCTCCGTCGCGGTCTCGTCGAGCTTCATCGGCGGTGCTCCCCATGTGTGCGCTGTCCGCCGCGGACGAGCCGTCCGAGCGGGTCCTCGACGCCATCGATCAGGTCGCGGTGTTCAGGTCGCGGTGTTCAGGTCATGGTGTAGCGGATCGGCAGGCGCTTGGGTCCGCCGACGAACAGCGTGTCCATGTACTGCGGGGTGCCGGCGAGCTCGATCGAGCGCACCCGTGGCACGAGCTCGGCGAACAGGGCGCGCGCCTCGAGACGTGCCAGGTGGGTGCCGAGGCAGAAGTGCGCGCCGATGCCGAAGGCGAGGTGCTTGTTCGGGGTGCGGCCGATATCGAAGCGGGAGGGTTCGTCGAAGACGTCCTCATCCCGGTTCGCGGACGGATAGGACAACAGCACCGCCTCGCCCTTGGCGATCCGGACGCCGTGGAGCTCGGTGTCCTCGGCGGCGGTGCGCATGAACTGCTTGACCGGCGACACCCAGCGGAACATCTCGTCGACCGCGGTCGGGACGAGGTCGAGGTTGTCCGACAGCCGCCGCCACTGGTCGGGGTGCTCCACCAGAGCGTGCAGGCCGCCGGAAATCGCGGCACTGGTCGTGTCGTGCCCGGCGGTGGCGATGAGCACGTAGTAGCCGATCGCCTCCAGTTCGCCGATCAGCTGGCCGTCGATCGTGGCGTTGGCAATGGCCGAGCCGAGATCGTCGGACGGGTTCTCGCGGCGGCTGGAAACGACGCCCTGGAAATACTGAAAGAAATCTGCCAGGGTTTCCAGCAGATTCTTGTCGGTCATGTCGACGTCCTCGGCGCCGAACATGTCCTGGGTGAGTTTCAGCATCCGCGGGAAATCGTTCTCCGGCAGGCCGAGCAGCGACAGAATGACATACAGCGGGAAGTGGATGGCGACATCTGCGGCGAAGTCGCATTCGCCGTCGAGGTCGGCCATGCGGTCGACATAGCGCCGGGCGAGCTGCTGGACTCTTTCGGTGAGCCGGCGCACCCCACTGGGCTTGAACCAGTCGGCACTGAGATGCCGATAGACCCCGTGATCCGGCGCGTCCATCTGTACCAGCGTGCGGACCGGTACCTCCGCGCTGCTCGAGTGGCGGGCGAGTGCGGGTCGGGGCGCGTTGAGCCAGATGTCCGTGGCGCGGCTGATGCGCGCCACGTCCGCATGTCTCGTGATGGCCCAGAAAGGCTCGAACCCCTCGGCCTCGACCCAGTGCACCGGCGATTCCCTGCGAAGCAGTGCGGTCGCAGAGTGCAGCCACTTCTCGTCGGCGTAGGCCTGGGGTGTGGTGAAAACGCGTCCCGCCTCTTCGACGTTCACGGTCAGCCTCCTACGGGACCCGGTGACGGTCCATGGCGATCAGACCGCATTGGGTACACAAAATATCGATGCGGTCGATTTGGTGTCAACTGAAGGGCGGCCTGGTCCGGCCGGACCAGGCGTGCCGACCGCCGCGCGATCGCCGACGCGGATCAGGAGAAGATCAGGAAGAAGCGTCGAAATAGCGCCCGCGTAGCTCGTCGTAGGTGCCGTCGGCGTGCATCTGGAGCAGAGCGGCGTTGACCTTCTTGCGCAGGGCGCTGCCGGTGGGGAAGGCGATGCCGTACGCCTCGGGTTCGAAGACCGGGCCGGCGAGCGCCTCCTTGCGATCGTGCGCGACATCGATGTGGTGCTGCAGGACGGGTGAGTCGTAGACGATGGCATCCACGTCGCCCTGGTGCAGCAGGGGGTAGGCGTCGTCGATGGACGCCACGGTGCGCGGGGTGATGTCGTGGTGGCGCAGGTAGGTTTCGGTCGTGGATCCGCGGACCGTGACCACCCGTTTTCCGGGGAGGTCGGAGACCCCGATGATCCCGGTCCGGATGGACCGGACTGTCAGCTGGGTCGTGACCGACGCGGTGAACAGGGACACGAACACCAGACCGACGATGAGCCAGGCGAATGTCATGACCTTGGTCAGCGGCTTCTGTGGGTCGCCCAGATCGCCGGCGAGGCCGACGGCGGCGGCCCGGAACATGCCGTCACTCATCCGCCGGTGCCACCGGTGTTCGCTGCCGACATGGGTCACCGCCGAGGTGATCGCCCCGGCGAGGACGAGCATGAGCAGCAGCACCAGCAGATAGCGCCCGGTGGAGGGGGAGACAAGGTTCCGCAGCTGGTGGGAAAGATCCAGGCCGGCCGGGGTGTCGACGGTGAGGATCTGCAGGCCGGCGTCGAACATCGGATAGGAGAAGTCGACGTTCTCCTCCCGGTCGGCGGTAATGGAGATTCCCGAGATCGCGACGTCGACGGTGTTGTCTCTGGCTGCGTTGACGAGGGTCTGGATATCCGGATACCAGACGTATTTCGGTTGCCAGTCGTTGCGCCGCGCGATGTCGTTCCACAGGTCGATACTGAAACCGGTGTACGCGCCGGTGCCCGCGCGGCCGACAAACGGATCGAGCGGCTTGATGCCCACTGTGATGGTGCTGCCGGGAACTCCGGTGGCCAGGGGGCGTTGTGTGGCAGGCGCCACGGCGGCCTGGGCAGGAACCGTGGGCAACGTCGCTGTGAGAAGTGCGACGAGAAACAGCAGTCCGAGGATTCCTCGCCGTGCCCTATGTGGGTGACAGTGTCCGGTCATCGTTGCGAGCCCGCTATCACCGCCTGGGCTGACACGGAAGTTTCACGTCGCATGGCGTATGTGGGGAACCGCCCCGAGGAAAGTCGAAAGAAGGGACCTCGGAAGGCCTTTGTCGGTGATCGGGCAAGGGGCAAGGGGCAGGCCGGAGTCTGGCGGGTCGCCGGGCATGTGGCAAGTGTGAGGGATGGTCAATTCACCTGTCAATGCGAGTGTTTGACGATGCGCACAGGTGAGGTTTTGATGCTGTTGTCGGTATTTTTGTACCTCTCGCGCGCCTATTGGCGGAAGAGTTACGTGCCGAGCTTCTTGTCCGTGGAGGCTGCCGTCTCGGCCGGTTCCGCCGGGGCGGCCGGGTCGCCGGCACCAGCAGGATCGTGGGACGGCGCTGGGATCGCCCCGGCACCCGTGCTCATCAACGCGCCAGACAGGCCGGCCTGCTCCACCCGGCGCATCGCGGCCCGTAGCAGGGGAGGAGCCATCAGTGAGGTGGAGACGGCGACGAGCACGATGACCGTGTAGGACGCGGTGGTGAGTACTCCGAGGCGCAGACCGGCCGAGGCGAGGACAACCTCGACGACGCCGCGGGCGTTGAGCGCGGAGCCCAGGGCCACCCCCTCCCATCGTCCGAGCCCGCTGGCGCGGGCACCCAGGTAGGCACCGGTGAACTTGCCGATGATCGCGAGCGCGAGCACGACGACGCCGGCGAGCAGGACCGACGGCTTCGCCAGCTCTCCGAGGTCGACGCGCAGCCCGGCGGTCGCGAAGAAGATCGGGGCAAGGACCCCGAGAACGACGGTTCGTAGCGGTGCCATCCGGTGCGCGGCGAAACCACGGATGGAGCCGATCACCATGCCCGCGACGAACGCGCCGAAGATGGCCTCCAGGTGCAGTGCGTGGGTTGTCGCGGCCGACGCGAGCACGAAGGCCACGACCAGCGCCAGGTAGATCCCGCCCTGCTCGTCCGGGTGTGGCTGTTCACCGGCGTCCGGCGCGTCGACAGGCTGGGCGTCGACAGGCTGGGCGCCGACAGGTTGGGGCGCGACCCGGCGCAGCAGGGCGGCGGCGAGCGGGCGGAGCACGAGGACGGCGACCAGGACGAACCCCGGCACCGCCAGGATCGAGATGAGCAGGTCCCGGTCGTACAGCCCGGTGGTGGCCAGCGCGGAGACGACCGACAGCAGCAGCCAGCCGACGGCGTCGTCGACGACCGCCGCGACCAGGGTGAGCTGGCCGATCGGGTGGTGCAGCAGCTTCATGTCGATGAGGATCTTCGCGGCGACCGGGATGGCGCTGATGCCCAGGGCGACGCCGATGAACAGGGCGAACGTCGGACGGTCGGCATTGTCGCCGACCAGCACGGTGGGCAGCAGGAATCCCACCCCGACGCCCAGGGCGAGCGGGGTGAGCAGGCCGGCGAGGCTCACCCGGGCGGCAGTGGACCCAGCCCGCCGCAGCAGCCGGGAGTCAACTTCGAGGCCGGTGATACCGACGAGCAGGATGACGCCGAGCTGACCGATCGCGTCGAGCAGATGCATCTGCTCGACCACGGGTGGGAACAGCCGGTCGGCGAACGACGGCCAGACCTCGCCGAGCACCGATGGGCCGAGCAGGACGCCGACGAGCAGCTCGCCGACCACCGGCGGCGCGCCGAGGTACGCGGCGACCCGACCGAGCGCGAGGGCGCCGGCCAACAGCACTGTGAGCTGGATCAGCAGGTGCATGAGCCCAGGGTGGGTCAGGCCCGCCACCGGGCCGGCAACGACGATCATGCAGTCGTCCTCTCTCGGGAACACGCGCTCACTGCTCGCGGATCTGACGCGCCGGCCCGAGCGACGGGCAACGCGGACGCACACGAAGCACACAGGGCAGGCAGATAGACAGTCAGGTGTCACAGGACGTGCGCGAATCGTGCAGGGCCGGAGTGCCGGTCCGCACCCCGACGCTGCCTGCTGTAGCTGACAGTAACCGCCGCAACGGTGAGAATTTTAGGTTAGCTTAACCTTGCCTGTTGAACCAGTAGTGGTGGGGCTACGTGAGGGTCTGCCCTTTCAAGGCCTTGACAGGTGGGGTGATGTATGGAGAAGGTAGGTTAACTTAACCTAAACTGGCAGCAGATCCGAGCCGCGAAAGGCGGACGATCCTCCGATGTCGCAGTCCGTGAACGAGCCCGCAGAGGCGCCTGAACGTGCAGTCTCGATCACTCCAGGTATCGAACAGATCCGCCAGGACATCGCCGACGTGCTCTACGAACCTGCTGCTGCCCTCGGCGACGACGACGACCTGCTCGACCGGGGCCTCGACTCGATCCGGCTGATGAGCCTGGTCGAGCGCTGGCGGCAGATCGGCGCCGACATCAGCTTCGTCGAGCTCGCCGAACACCCGTCGGTCCGCGGCCTGCACGATCTGCTTGGCCGCAAACTCGCCCACCGCTGACCGACACTCCCACCTGCCCACCCACCCGCACCTGCCGTCCAACGGCTGCACCGGCGCGTGTTCGCGCAGCAGCCTGCGTCATGCCAGCCTGTCGCCCGCAGACGCCCATCTCCGTGCACCCGCGCATCGGCGGGCTGCCGGCCACTGCATCTGACGTCCGCCCAGCCACCTGACGTCCGCCCGGCCCTGTGCCGCCTGCGCGACGGCGTGATGCCGGCGCGCCCGCACACAGCCCGGTGCGCTGCAGCGTTGGCTCGCCCGGCTGCGTCCAGAGGCACCCACCCCTGTAGATGAGGAGTAGACGGTGACCCCACCCGCGACCACCCCCGCCCCCCGCGATCCGGCCCATGACGGCGACGCGGTTTCCGAGGAGTACGACGTCATCGTGGTCGGCGGCGGCCCCGGCGGATCGACGGCCGCGACGCTGGTCGCCCAGGAGGGGCACCGCGTGCTGCTGCTGGAGAAGGAGGTCTTTCCCCGCTACCAGATCGGTGAGTCGCTGCTGCCCGCGACGATCCATGGCGTGTGCCGGCTGCTCGGCGTTTCCGAGGAGCTGGAGAAGGCCGGGTTCATGCGCAAGCGGGGCGGGAGTTTCCGCTGGGGCACCAGCCCGCAGCCATGGAACTTCCTGTTCGCCGTGTCGCCGCAGCTGTCCGGGCCGACGTCGTACGCCTACCAGGTACGACGGGCCGACTTCGACGAGATCCTGCTGCGCGGTGCCGCCCGCACCGGCGTCGACGTGCGCGAGGGCGTCGACGTGCGCGAGGTCCTGCACGACGGTGACCGGGTCGCGGGGGTGCGCTACACCGACGCGGACGGCGTCGCCCGCACCGCGACGTCCCGCTGGCTGGTGGACGCCTCCGGGAACAAGAGCGCGCTCTACCGGGAGGTCGGCGGCGAGCGGCACTACTCCGACTTCTTCAAGAACATCGCGCTGTTCGGCTACTTCGAGGGTGGCAGACGGCTGCCCGGCCCGGACGCCGGCAACATCCTGTGCGCCGCCTTCGACGAGGGCTGGATGTGGTATATCCCACTGTCGGACACGCTGACCAGCGTCGGTGCCGTGATCAGTCGTAACCAGGCCGACCAGCTGCGCGGCGACCAGGAGGCCGCGCTGCGCGGCTTCATCGACCGCACGACGATCGTGCGGGACATGCTGACCGATGCCACCCGGGTCACCGAGGGCATCTACGGCCAGATCCGCACCCGCAAGGACTACTCGTACACGAACACCCGGTTCTGGCGGCCGGGAATGGTGCTCGTCGGCGACGCCGCCTGCTTCATCGACCCGGTGTTCTCGACCGGCGTGCACCTGGCCACCTACGCCGGTCTGCTGGCCGCCCGATCGATCAACAGCGTGCTGGCGGGGGATCTGACCGAACGGCGGGCGTTCGGCGAGTTCGACGGGCGCTACCGCCGCGAGTACGGCGTGTTCTACGAGTTCCTCAGCGCCTTCTACGACATGCAGCAGAGCGAGGGTTCGTACTTCTGGAACGCCAAGAAGGTCACCGGCGCCCTGTCGACCGATCTCGAGGCGTTCGCCACGCTGGTCGGCGGCGTCCACTCCCGGGAGGTCGCGCTCGCCGGCCGCAGCGGTGAGACGGCCGCGTCCGGTGCGGGGGACGCGGCATCGCCGCTGGTGGAACGGTTCACCCGCTCGTCGACGGCGCTGGCCGAGGCGGCCGAACGCACCGGCGCGGCGCAGACCGAGTCCGGCGAACGGATGTTCCACCTGTTCGGCACGCCCGTCGTCGCCGACGTCATGCAGGAGATGAACCAGATCCAGGCCCGCGGGGTGCTCGCCGAGCAGACCCAGGAGTCGCCGCTGCTCGACGACGGTCTCGTCCCCGCCCCCAGCGGGCTGCGCTGGACCGAGCCGAAGGCCTGATCCTCGTATGCCGGACGGAGGAACCACGGTGTCGCCGACGACGGGGCAGCGGACAACAGCACCACCGCAGGTGGGACTGGAGCTGACCGGGGCGCAGGCCGGAGTGTGGTCCGCGCAGCGGATCGACCCGCACAGCCCGAGCTACAACGTCGCACAGTACGTCGAGATCGACGGGCCGCTCGACGGCGAGCTGTTCGCCGCCGCGGTACGGCGCACGGTGACCGACGCGCAGGCGTTGCGGGTCCGGCTGGTGGAGACGCCAGCTGGGCCCCGCCAGCTCGTCGGCGAGGGGCCGACCACGCCGCTGCGCCACGTCGACCTGCGGGCGCAGGCCGACCCGTTCGCCGCGGCGATGGCCGCGATGCGCGCCGAGCTCGCCGTCGCGGTGGAGCTGACCGCGGGCCCGCTCACCGCCCAGGTGCTGTTCCGGCTGGCCGACGAGCATCACCTGTGGTTCCAGCGGTTTCACCATGTCCTCGTCGACGGTTACGGGGCCAACCTGATCGCCCGCCGTGGTGCGCAGGTGTACTCGGCGCTGGCCGGGGGCGAGGCCGTGCCGGACAGTCCGTTCGGATCGCTCGAGGATCTGGTGGCGGTCGACACGGCCTACCGTGCGACCCCCGGGCACGACGCGGACCGGGCGTTCTGGCGTGACCGCTACGCCGACCAGCCGGCGGTCACACCGCTGACCGGTCGCACCGCGCCGCCCGGCGCCACGTTCCACCGCCACCGCGTCACCGTGCCGGGTGGGCCGGTGGTGGAGGCGGCGCGGGCGGTGAAGGTGACCTGGGGCGAGGTGGCGACCGCGGCGGTCGCCGCCTACGTGCGCCGGGTCACCGGCAGCGCCACGGTGGTGCTCGGAGTGCCGTTCGCCGGCCGGCTCGGTTCGGCCGCGATGCGCATTCCCGGCATGCTCGTCAACGTCCTGCCGGTGCGTTTCGACATCACCGGGGAGCACACCCTGGCGGGCCTGACCGCCGCCGCGGCCGGCGAGCTCGCCGCGGCCCGCCGGTATCAGCGCTACCGCGGCGAGGACCTGCAGCGTGACCTCGGCCTCGTCGGCACCGACCGACCGCTGTACGGGCCGGCGGTCAACATCAAGGCCTTCGACCACACGCTGGAGTTCCACGGCGCCCCTGGACGGATCCGCAACCTTGCCGCCGGGCCCGTCGACGACCTCGAGTTCACCGTCTACAAGGACGCCGACGACGCGCTGACCTTCGAGCTCGACGCGAACCCGGCGCTGTACAGCGCCGACGACCTCGCCGCGCACGCCCGCCGTTTCACTGCCCTGCTCGCGGCCCTGGTCGCCGAGCCGCACCGGCCACTGGGCGACGTCGACCTGCTGACCAGCGCCGAGCGGCACCTGCTGCTAGGCGACCGGGCCGGTAGCTCCCATCCGGCCCGGTCGGCGACAGCGACAGCGACGGTCGCCGCGATGCTCACCGCCCAGGCCGCTGCGACGCCGCACGCCGTGGCGCTCGTCGGCGACGGCCGCACCCTGACCTTCGCCGACCTCGACACCCGGGTGAACCGACTGGCCCGCTGGCTCATCGCCCAGGGAGTAGGGCCGGACACGGTGGTCGCGCTGGCCCTGCGCCGCTCACCCGACCTGGTCGTGGCGCTGTTCGCGGTGCTCGCGGCTGGCGGCGCCTACCTTCCGCTGGACCTGGACCATCCACCCGAGCGCCTCGCGTTCATGCTGTCCGACGCCGAGCCCACCGTCATCCTCACCACCGCCGGTTCCGCGGAACAGCCAGGCGCCATCGCCGCACGCACGGTGGCGCTGGACGGGCTGGATCTCGCCGGATTCTCCCCGCTGCCGCTGACCGACGACGAGCGGCACGCGCCGCTGCACCCCGCCGACGCCGCCTACCTGATCTACACCTCGGGGTCGACCGGACGGCCCAAGGGGGTCATCGTCACCCACGCCGGTCTGGCGAACCTGCTGGCCGACCACCGGGAGACGGTGTTCGCGGCCGCCGCGACCGCTGCCGGGGGGCGGACGCTGCGCGCGGCGCACACCGCGTCGTTCGCGTTCGACTCGTCCTGGGAGCAGCTGCTGTGGCTGCTGTGCGGCCACGAGCTGCACGTCTGCGACGAGGAGCTGCGCCGCGACGCGCAGGCACTGGTCGACCACGCCCGCACGCATCGCCTGGACACCTTCGACGTCACTCCGTCGTTCGGCGCCCAGCTCGTCGACTGCGGCCTGCTCGACGGAGACCATCCGCCGGTACTCGTCCTCATCGGCGGTGAGGCGGCCGGCGACGCGCTGTGGAGCCGGCTGCGCGCCGCCGCGCCCGCCACGGCCAGCCACAACTACTACGGGCCGACCGAGTACACCGTCGACGCGCTCGGCGCCGACCTCGGCGCCAGCGACACGCCGCTGGTGGGCCGGCCGATCGCGAACACCGCCGCCTACCTGCTCGACGATCGCCTGCAACTCGTACCACCCGGTGCTGTCGGGGAGCTGTACCTGGCCGGCGCCGGTCTCGCCCGCGGCTACCACCGCCGGCCGGGCCTGACCGCTGCCCGTTTTGTGGCCTGCCCGTTCGGTGCGCCGGGGGAGCTGATGTACCGCACCGGTGACCTGGCCCGGTGGTGTTCGGACGCAACCCTGGAGTACCTCGGCCGCGTTGACGACCAGGTGAAGATCCGCGGCTACCGGGTCGAGCTCGGCGAGGTCGAGACCGCGCTGACCGACCAGCCGGACGTCGCCCAGGCCGCGGTCGTCGTGCACGAGCGGGCCGCCACCCCACGGCTGGTCGCCTACGTGGTGCCCGCCGGAGCAGGCACCACGCCGGACCCGGCGGCGCTGCGCGCCCGGCTGCGTGACCGGCTGCCCGAACATGGCGTGCCGGCCGCCGTCATCGTGCTGCCCGCACTGCCGCTGACCGTCAACGGCAAGCTGGACCGCCGGGCGCTGCCCGAACCGGATTTCGACACCCTGGTGTCCGCCGACGCCGCGCCGCGCACCGAGCTGGAGGCGCACCTGGCCGTGATCCTCGCCGACGTGCTCGGCCTGGACCGCATCGGCATCCACGACAACTTCTTCGAGCTCGGCGGCGACAGCATCACCTCGATCCAGGTCGGTAGCCGGGCCCGGCAGGTCGGCATCCTGGTCACCCCTCGCCAGCTGTTCGAACGCCGTACCGTGGCGGGCCTGGCTGCCGTCGCCGGTCGGACCGACCTGGCCGGGCGCCCCGCCGAGCATGCCGACGACGGCGTCGGGGAGCTACCGGCCACCCCGATCATCGCCTGGCTCGGGGCCCTCGCCGGCCCGGTCGAGCGGTACAGCCAGTCGACCGTGCTCGCCGTGCCGGCGGGCCTCACCACAGCGACGCTGACCGGCGCGTTGCAGGCCGTCCTCGACCACCATGACATGCTGCGCCTGACCGCCCGGCGCGACCGCCCTGCCGGTGCCGGCGGCTGGACGCTACGTACCGGAGCGCGCGGATCGGTGCGGGCGCGGGAGATCCTCACCCGGATCGACGTCGCCGACGGCCGGCTGGCCGGCGGTGACCTCGACGAGCTGGCCCGCGCCGAGACCGGTGCCGCCGCGGACCGCCTGGACCCGGCCGGTGGCATCGTCGCGCAGGCTGTCTGGTTCGACGCCGGGCCGCAGCAGCCCGGCCGGCTGCTGCTCACCCTGCATCACCTGGTCGTCGACGGCGTGTCCTGGCGGGTGCTGCTGGCGGACCTGCGGGCGGCCGCCGAGGCCGTCGGCGCCGGCCGGGAGGCCCGGCTCGCCCCGGTGCCCGTCTCCTACCGGCGCTGGGCCCAGGCACTGCACGCCGCCGCCCGTGATCACCGCCCGGAACTGGCCTACTGGACGACGCTGCTGGACATCCCGACGCCGTCCGGCCTGGTGGCCCGCCCGCTCGACCCGCGCCACGACACCCTCGCCAGCGTCGCCACCCTGGTGACCACCGCTCCTCTGCACACCGCCGCTCCTCTGCACACCGCCGTGCCGGGTGGTGACCTGCTCGCCGTCGTCGCCGCCGTCATCCGCGGCGGACCTGACGAGGTGCTGCTCACCGCGCTCGCGCTCGCCGTCGCCGGGACGGCACCCGGCCCGCTGCTGGTCGACCGGGAGGGCCACGGCCGCGGCGAGCCGCGCCCCGACCTCGACACCGCCCGCACGCTCGGCTGGTTCACCACCGAACATCCGGTCTGCCTGGACCTGCGCGGCATCGACCCGACCGCCGCCCTCGCCGGTGGGCCCGCCGCCATCGACGCCCTGCGCAGGGTCAAGGAGCAGCTGCGGGCCGCACCAGGCGGTGGCGCCGGATTCGGCCTGCTGCGTCACCTCGACCCCGAAGGGCGCGCCGCGCTCGCCGACCGACCCGCACCCCCGATCCTGCTCAACTACCTGGGACGGTTCGCCCCCACCCCGGTCTCTGCCCGCGCCGTCGACGCGGCCCTGTGGACGACCGCCGCGGGTGCGCAGGCGTTCACGGTGGAGACCGACCCCGCCATGCCGGCCGGCCACGCCCTGGAGATCAACATCTTCGTGGTCGACGGGCTGGACGGCGAGCGGCTGCGCATCCACTGGTCCTGGCCGCAGGGCGTCTTCGCGGACGGCCTCGCCGGTGTGGACGAACAGGGCACGGTCGCCGCGCTCGCCCGCCGCTTCACCGACGCGCTCGCGGCGCTCGCCACCGCCGCCCGGGCACCCGGCGCGGGCGGCCTGACCCCCTCCGATGTCCCGCTCGTCGCGCTGGAGCAGACCGACCTCGATGCGCTCGGCCCCGGCATCGTCGACGTCCTGCCGCTGTCCCCGCTGCAGGAGGGGCTGCTGTTCCACGCGGAACTGGCCGACGGCGAGACCGACCCGTACACGTCGCTGTTCGCGGTGGACCTCGACGGCGCCCTCGACGCCGAGCGGCTGCACCGAGCGCTGGCCACCGTGCTCGCCCGCCACGACAGCCTGCGCGCCGCGTTCCCCGCGGGCGCCACCGCCGCCGGGCGGCCCTACCAGGTCGTCGCCGCCGAGGTGGAGCTGCCCTGGCGCGAGATCGACCTCGACGGCGCGGCCGACGTGCCCGCGGAGCTGGCCGGCCTGCTGGCGGCCGAACTGCGCGAGCCGTTCGCCGTCACCCGCCCGCCGCTGCTGCGCGCCACCCTGGTGCGCCTGCGCCCGAACCGCCACCGGCTGATCGTCGCGAGCCACCATCTCGTCCTGGACGGCTGGTCCACCCCGGTGCTGCTACGCGAACTGCTCGCGCTGTACGCCGACCCGGCGGCGCTGGCGGCGGCCGTCCCCTACCGGGACTATCTGGGCTGGCTGGCCGCCCGCGACCCCGACACCGACATCGCCGCCTGGCGCGGGGCGCTCGCCGGCCTGCCCGGCCCCACCCTGATCGGCGCCGCCCTCGCCACCCTCCCGACCGCCCCGAACCTGGCCGGCGCGAACCTGGCCGGCGCGAACCTGGCCGGCGCGAACCTGGCCGGCGCGAACCTGGCCGGCGCGGACCGGATCGGCGCGGCAACCGGTACCGGTGCGGCGGCCCGCGTCCCCGTCGCCGCGGCCGAACCGCGTGACCTCGCCGTCGAGCTGCCCGCGCCGGTCGCCGACGCCCTGGCCGCCCTCGCCCGCCGGCACGGCCTGACCCTCAACACCGTGGTCCAGGGTGCCTGGGCGGTGCTGCTCGGCGCCCTCACCGACCGCGACGATGTCGTGTTCGGCGCCACCGTCTCCGGGCGTCCCACCGACCTGCCCGGCGTGGAGACGCTGGTCGGCCTGTTCAGCAACACCGTGCCCGTGCGGGTGCGGCTGCCCGCCGCGCGGACGCTGCTCGACGTGCTCACCGACCTGCAGGCCGAGCAGGCCCGGCTGCTGGAACACCAGTATCTCGGCCTCGCCCAGACACAGGCCCTGGCCGGCCACGGCACGCTGTTCGACACGCTGCTCGTGTTCGAGAACTACCCTCTGGACGACCTGCCGGCCGCCGCGCGCCTGCAGCTGGCCGGCGTGGTCAACCGCGGTTACACCCACTACCCGCTCACCCTTGTCGCCCTGCCCGGGGCCGGTATCCGGCTGGCCCTGGAATACCGGCCCGACCTGATCGCACCTGGCCAGGCCCGGGCGATCGCGGCCCGGCTGGCCGGCGTGCTGACCCAGTTCAGCGCCAACCCGCAGCTTCGGGTCGGCGCCTGCGACCTGCTGCTGCCGGCGGAACGCTCCCTGGTGCTCGGCTCCTGGTCATCCGGCGGTCGCCGGTCGCCCGGGGGGGGGGGGGGGCCGGGGCCGCGGCCCCCCCCCCCGGTGGTCACCGTGCCGCAGCTGCTGGCCGCGCAGGCGGTCGCCGATGCGGCGGACGTCGCGCTGGTCGCGGACGCCACCACCCTCTCCTTCGCCGAGCTGGACGCCCGGGTGAACCGGCTGGCCCGCTGGCTGCTCGCCCGGGGGGCGGGCCCCGACACCGTGGTCGCCCTCGCCCTGCCCCGCTCGCCCGAGCTGGTCGTGGCCGTGTTCGCCGTGCTCGCCGCCGGCGCCGCCTACCTGCCGTTGGACCTGGACCATCCGGCGGACCGGATCGCGTTCATGCTGTCCGACGCGCAGCCCACCATCATCCTCACCGCCAGCGGTTCCGCGGAACAGCTGACCGACGGTTCCAGGGAACACCTGGAGGCCGCGGCCGGGCTCGCCGGGCCGGCCGGCGTGCTGGCGAAGGCGGTCGCCCTGGACGGGCTGGACCTCACCGACCTCAGTGCGCTGCCGCTGACCGACGACGAGCGGCGGGCGCCGCCGCACCCCGACCACGCCGCCTACCTGATCTACACCTCGGGCTCCACGGGACGTCCCAAGGGGGTGACAGTCACCCACCGGGGGCTTGCGAACCTGTGCGCCGACCACCGCGACACCGTGTTCGCCCAGGCCGTCGCGCGGGCCGGGGGCCGCCGGCTGCGTGCGGCGCACACCGCCTCGTTCTCTTTCGACTCGTCCTGGGAGCAGTTGCTGTGGCTGCTGCTCGGCCACGAGCTGCACCTCTATGACGAGCGGACCCGCCGGGACCCGCAGGCTCTGGTCGCCCGGGTGGTCGCCGACCGGATTGACACCCTCGACGTGACCCCGTCGTTCGCCGTCCAGCTGCTGGACTGGGGGCTGCTCGACGGCGACCACCGGCCGGTGCTGCTGCTGCTCGGCGGCGAGGCCGTCCCGCCGGCACTGTGGACGCGGCTGCGCGACGTGCAGGACGTTCTCGTGCACGACTTCTACGGGCCGACCGAGTACAGCGTCGACGCCCTCGGTGCCCCGCTGGCGGACAGCGCGTCGCCGGTGGTGGGCCGGCCGATCGCGAACACCCGCGTCCACCTGCTCGACCATGCGCTGCGCCCGGTGCCGCCGGGGGTGGCGGGTGACCTCTACCTGGCCGGTGCGGGCCTCGCGCAGGGTTACCATCGCCGGCCCGGGCTGACCGCGGGACGGTTCGTGGCCTGCCCGTTCGGTGCGCCGGGGGAGCGGATGTACCGCACCGGTGACCGGGCCCGCTGGCAGGGCGACGGGACGCTGGTGTTCCTCGGCCGCGGCGACGACCAGGTCAAGGTGCGCGGGTTCCGGGTGGAACTCGGTGAGGTGGAGGCGGAGCTGGTCCGGGCGGGGGCCGCCACGGCCGCCGTCGTCGCCCGCCAGGACACCCCGGGCGTCACCCGGCTCGTCGCGTACCTCACCGGTGACGTGTCGCCGGCGGTGCTGCGGGACGCCGTCACCCGGCGCCTGCCCGCGCATGCCGTGCCCGCCGCGCTGGTGGTGCTGGCCGCCCTGCCGATCACCGTGCACGGCAAGCTCGACCGGGCGGCGCTGGCCGCGCTGCCCGCCCCGTCCGGCGCCGACCTGGTGGACGGCGACGGTGTGGACGCCGCCGGCGTGCGGGCGTTCGTCGACGCGCGTGTCGAACTCGTCACCGGGGTGTTCGCCGACGTCCTCGGGCTCGCCCCGGCTGGTGGGGTGGGCGTGGACAGCGACTTCTTCGCACTCGGCGGGCATTCGCTGCTGGCCACGCGGGTCGTGACCCGGCTACGGACCCTGCTCGGCCAGGACGTGGCGATCCGCGACCTGTTCGAGGCACCGACGCCGCGCACGCTGGCCGCCCGGCTGGCCGCGGCCGGCGCCGGATCCGGCCGGCACCGCCCGGCGCTGGTCGCGGGCCGACGGCCGGCGCGGCTGCCACTGTCGGCGGCGCAGCGACGGCTGTGGTTCCTCTACCGGCTGGACGGGCCGAGCGCGGTCTACAACATTCCCGTCGCGGTGCGGATCCGAGGCCGGCTGGACCACGCGGCACTTGCGGCCGCCTGGGACGACCTGGTCGGCCGGCACGAGATCCTGCGCACGGTCTACCCGGCGGACGCCGACGGGGCGCCCCGCCAGCTCATTCTCGAGCGCGGCACGGCACTGACGATCACAGCCCCGGACCCGGACGCCCCGGAGACCGCGCCGGAGGCGAGCCCGGAGGAGGTCACGGCGCTGCGCGGCGAGCTGGAACGGTATCCGTTCGACCTGGCCACCGAGCCACCGGCCCGGGCCACGCTGATCGTCGCCGGCCCGGACGAGCAGGTGCTGACCCTCGTGTTGCACCACATCGCCGGCGACGAGTCGTCCGAGGCCACGTTGCTCGCCGACCTCCACCACGCCTACCTCGCTCGTCAGGAGGGCCGCGCGCCCTGGAGCCGACCGCTGCCCGTCCAGTACGCCGACTACACGCTGTGGCAGGAGACGCTGCTCGGGGCCGAGTCCGCCGCCGATTCGCTGGCGGTCGAGCAGGCCGGTTACTGGCGCAAGGCCCTCGACGGGCTGCCCGCCGAGCTCACCCTGCCCACCGACCGGCCCCGGCCCGCCCGGGCCAGCCACCGCGGCGGTCGTGTCGAACTCGCCCTGCCCCCGGCCGTGCACCAGGGCGTCGTGGCCCTGGCCCGACGCAGCGGGACGACCGCGTTCATGGTCGTGCAGACCGCCGTCGCCGTGCTGCTGCACCGGCTCGGCGCCGGCACCGACATTCCGGTGGGGACCGCGGTCGCCGGGCGCACCGACGAGGCGCTGCTCGGGCCCGACGCCCCGACCGGTTTCTTCGTCAACACCCTGGTGCTGCGCACCGACCTGTCCGGCGATCCGCGGGTGGCCGAGCTGCTCGACCGGGTCCGCGAGACCGACCTGGCCGCGCTCGCCCACCAGGATCTGCCCTTCGAACGGCTCGTGGAGATCGTCAATCCGGCCCGGTCGCTCGCCCGGCATCCGCTGTTCCAGGTGATGGTCGCCCACGTGCGGGCCGCCGCCGCGCACCGCGGCCTGTTCGGCCTGGAGGGCCAGCTCGAACCCGACACCGGTACCGACTCCCGGTTCGACCTCGCGTTCCGGTTCGTCGAGTCGGCCGACGCCAGCGCCACCGCCCTCACCGTCAACCATGCCCTCGATCTGTTCGACGCCGACACCGCCGAGCGGCTCGCGGCCCGGCTGGTGCACGTCCTCGGACAGCTCGTCGCCGACCCGCAGACCCGGCTCGCCGACATCGAGGTGCTCAGCCCGGCCGAGCGCACGCTCGTCCTCGACACCTGGAACGCCACGGAGCACCCGTTGCCCGCGCAGACCCTGCGCGACCGGCTTCGGGCCCAGATCCGCCGCACCCCGGACGCACCGGCCATCCGCTGCGAGTCGCAGACGCTGAGCTACGGCGAGCTGGGCAGGCGGGTGGCGGGCCTGGCCCGGGAACTCGCCCGGCACGGCGCCGGCCCCGAACGTCTCGTCGCGGTCGCCCTGCCCCGCTCGGTCGACCTGCTGGTGACCGTCGTCGCCATCCTCGAGGCCGGCGCCGCCTACCTGCCCCTCGACCTCGGCCACCCACCGGCGCGACTGGCCACGATGCTCGCCGACGCCCAGCCGGTCTGCGTGGTCACCACCGTCGCCGACCAGCTTCCCGAGCTCACCGTGCCCCTGGTCCATCCCGCCGGGGGTCGCGCCGGGCTCGCCGGCAGCAACGGCTTCACCGGCCCTCCGGCGGACGTCACCGGAGCGGATGTCGACGCGTTCGAGGGGCCGCCGCCGCATCCCGACCATCCGGCATACGTGATCTACACGTCCGGGTCGACGGGCACGCCCAAGGGGGTGGTGGTCAGCCACCGGGCCATCGTCAACCGGCTGCGCTGGATGCAGGACACCTACCCGCTGGGCTCCGACGACCGGGTGCTGCACAAGACCCCGTTCGGGTTCGACGTCTCGGTCTGGGAGCTGTTCTGGGCCCTGTGCGAGGGTGCCGTCGTCGTCGTCGCCCGGCCTGACGGGCACCGCGATCCGCGGTATCTGGCCGGGCTGATCCGCACCGAGCGGATCACCACGGCGCACTTCGTCCCGGCCATGCTGGCGGTGTTCCTGGCCGATCCGGCGGCGCCCGGCTGTGTCGGGCTGCGGCGGGTGTTCACCTCCGGTGAGGCCCTGCCGGGGCCGGTCGCCGCCCGGTTCGCGACCGTGCTGCCCGGGGTGGCGCTGCACAACCTGTACGGGCCGACCGAGGCCGCCGTCGACGTCACCAGCTGGACGTGCGGACCCGACGATCCCACGGTGCCGATCGGCCGGCCGGTGTGGAACACGCGCACCTATGTCCTGGACGCGGCCCTCGCGCCGGCGCCGGTGGGCGTGGCCGGCGAGCTGTACCTGGCGGGCGTCCAGCTGGCCCGCGGCTACCTGGGCCGGGCCGCGCTGAGCGCCGACCGGTTCGTCGCCGACCCGTACGGCCCGCCGGGAACCCGGATGTACCGCACAGGGGACCTGGCCCGTTGGCGCGCCGACGGGGTGCTGGAATACCTCGGGCGCACCGACGACCAGGTGAAGATCCGCGGCAACCGGATCGAGCTTGGCGAGGTCGAGACCGTACTGACCCGGATCGCCGGGCCGACCGCCGTCGTCGTACGCGAGGACACCCCCGGCGTGCGTCGGCTGGTCGCCTATGTCGCCGCGCCCGGTGTGGACGCCGCGGCGGTGCGGGTCACCGCCGCCCGGGCGCTGCCCGAGTACATGGTGCCCGCGGTCGTCGTCGCGGTGGACACCCTGCCGGTGACCGTCAACGGCAAGCTCGACCGGACCGTCCTCGGTGCGCTGCCCGCCCCCGAGCTGGCCGGCCGGGCGACCCCGGCCGCCGCGACCGGCGTCGGCGATCCGGTGCTGGCCGCGGTCACCACGGCGATGCAGGACGTGCTCGGCCTGGCCGATCTCGGCCCGGACGAGGACTTCTTCGCCCTCGGTGGCGACAGCATCCTGTCGATCACCCTGGTCGCGAAGGTCCGCCAGGCCGGCTACGAGCTGGCCCCACGGGACATCTTCGAACATCCCACCGTGGCGGGGCTGGCTGCCCTCGCCCAGCCGCTCGCGTCCACGACCGCGGCCGGCGGTGACGGGACCGGCGGCCCCGGCGGCCCCGGCGGGTCGGACGCGTCCATGCCACCGGCGGCGCCGGCGCGCAGCGGGCCGCTGCCGTTGCTGCCGGTGGTGCACTGGCTGCGGGAACGCGGCGGCCCGATCGGCCGCTTCCACCAGGCCCGGGTCGTGCGGGTGCCAGCCGGCGCCGACCCGGATCGGATCCGCGACGCCCTGCAGACCCTGCTCGACCATCACGACGCCCTGCGGATCCGGCTGGCCCGCCCGCACCCCACCGTCTGGTCGACGACCATCGCCGAACCCGGCACGGTCCGCGCCGAACACCTGCTGCGCACCGTTTCCACTCCAGCCCCAGCCCCAGCCGGCGACGGGTGGCACCGGCAGCTGATCACCGAGGCCGACGCCGCCGCCGACCGGCTCGACCCGGACGCCGGCGTCATGGTCCAGGCCGTGCTGTTCACCCCCGATCCGGTCGCCGCCGGCCCGGACGGGTCCCGGCTGCTGCTGGTCGTGCACCATCTGGCCGTCGACGGGGTGTCCTGGCGGATTCTGCTGCCGGACCTCGCCGCCGCCTACGCCGGACGACCGCCTGCCACGGCCGGCACACCGCTGCGGGCCTGGGCGGGGCAGCTGGCCGAACGCGCCCAGGCGGGGGAACGCGCCGGTGAGCTCGACCACTGGCTCGCCACCGTTGGCACCCCGGTGGCCCAGCCCGCCCAGATCTCGCTCGACCCGCGTCGGGACACCGTCGCCACCGCCCGCACCCGCACGGTGAGCCTGTCCGAGAAGGTGTCCGCGGCACTGGTCGGCACCGCGCCGACGGCGCTGCGCGCGAACGTCGAGGAGCTGCTGCTCACCGCCCTCGCTCTCGCCCTGCGCAGGCACGGCGACGACGCCGGCCGGGAACCGTCCGCGCTGCTCGTCGAGCTGGAAGGTCACGGCCGCGACCCGTCCGGCCGCGGTGTCGCCGGCCGTGGCACCGGTGTCCACGACCTGACGGGCACCGTCGGCTGGTTCACCACCGTGTTCCCAGTGCGCCTGGAGCTGGCGTCGGACGAGGTCGGGTCGGCGCTCAAGGCCGTCCGGTCGCAGCGGCGCGCCGTCCCCGGCGATGGTCAGGGCTGGGGCATGCTGCGCTACCTCGACCCGCAGACCGCGGGTCTGCTCGCCGCGGCGCCCCGGCCGTCCGTGCTGGTCAACTACCTGGGCCGGTTCGGGGTCGGCGCGGACGCCGACTGGGCGCCGACCACCGACGACCTACCTGCCCGCCCCGACGCCGACCTGCCGATGGCCCACGTCCTCGAGATCGACGCGGTCACCGCGGACACCCCGACCGGCCCGCGGTTCCAGGTCACCCTCGGCTGGCCGGCGGCGCTGTTCACCGACGACGACGTCGACACGATCGCCACCACGCTCGTCGACACGCTCACCGCCCTGGTGGACCACGCCCACCGGCCGGACCGCACCGTGCTCACCCCGGGCGACCTGAGCCTGGTCGAGCTCGACCAGAGCGACATCGACCGGCTGGAAGCAGCGGTCGGCCCGGTCGACGACATCTGGCCGCTGGCCCCCCTGCAGGAGGGCCTGCTGTTCCACGCGGCGCTCGCCCAGGGTCGCACCGCGCAGGACGAACTGGACGTCTACACCGTCCAGAACGAACTCGAACTGCACCGTGACCTGGACGTCGACCGGCTGCGGACGGCCGCGACGGCGCTTCTCGCCCGGCACCCGAACCTGCGCGCCGGGTTCTTCTCCGGCGGCGCGGTGCCGGTGCAGTTCATCCCGCGCACCGCCCATGGCACCGGTGCCGCCGGGACGCTGCCGGCCGAGGGCCTGCCGATCCGCGAGGTCGACCTGTCCGACGCGGCGGACCAGCCCGCGGCGCGCGCCCGGCTGCTGGCCGCGGACCGGGCGCAGGCGTTCGACCCGGCCTGCCCGCCGCTGATCCGCTTCACCGTGATCCGGCTCGGCCCCGCCCACACGAGCCTGGTGATGATCCACCATCACATCCTGTGGGACGGCTGGTCCGAAGGGCTGTTCCTGCAGGAGCTGCTCGCCCTGTACGACAGCGGCGGTGACCCGACGGGCCTGCCGACCCCCGCGCTCTACCGGGACTTCCTCGGCTGGCTGCACCGCCAGGACGCGGCGGCCTCCCGCCACGCCTGGCGCGACGCCCTGGCCGGGCTCGCCGAACCGACCCTGTTCGCCCCGACCGACCGGGCCGGCGTCGCCGTCGTGCCCGACTCGTGCCTGGCCGAACTCACCCCGGCCCGCACCGAGGCGCTGATCGGCCGGGCCCGCCGCCACGGGCTCACCCTCAACGCGCTGATGACCAGCGCCTGGGGGTTGGTGCTCGGCGGGGTCCTCGGCCGCGACGACGTCGTGTTCGGCGCGACCGTGGCCGGGCGACCCGGTGACCTGCCCGGTTCCGCCGAGACGATCGGGCTGTTCCTCAACACCGTCCCGGTCCGCATCCGGGTCCGGGCCGACGAGACGCTGCTGGACCTGCTCACCCGTGTCCACCGGGAACGCGCCGCCGTCGTGGCCCACGAGCATGTCGGGCTCGGCGAGATCCAGCGCGCCGCCGGGCACGGCCCGCTGTTCGACACCCTCTACGTGCTGCGCAACTTCGGCGCCGACGAGGACGAACGAGAGCGCATCACCGCCGCCCACGGCATCGTCGCGATGGACTCCGTCGACGGCACCCACTACCCGCTCACCCTGGTCGTCACGCCCGAACGGGCGATGAAGGTGGCGCTGGCGTTCCGACCCGACGTCGTCGACCGCTCCGTCGCCGAGGCGATGCTCGCCCGGTTCCTGCGGCTGCTCGACCAGCTGGCCACCGACCTGTCGAGGCCGGTCGGCCAGGTCGACCTGCTCACCGACGACGAACGCCACCAGGTGCTCGTCGGCTGGAACGACACCGCCCATCGGCTGCCCGAACGCGGCATCGCGGCGCTGCTCGCCGACCAGGCGGCCCGTACCCCGGACGAGGTCGCGCTCGTCTTCGCGGACCGGACCCTCACCTACGCCGAACTCGACGCCCGCACCAACCGGCTGGCCCGGGCGCTCGTCGCCGCCGGCGCCGGACCCGAACGGATCGTCGCACTCGCCCTGCCCCGCTCCGCGGACATGGTCGCCGCCCTGTTCGCGGTGCTGGCGACCGGCGCCGCCTACCTGCCGATCGAACTGGACCTGCCACCGTCGCGGATCGCCTGGCTGTTCGCCGACGCCCGCCCGACCTGCCTGGTCACCACCGCCGCCCTCGACGCGACCCTGCCCACCATCGACGGACCGCGGCTGCTGCTGGACACCCTCGACCTGTCCGAGCACCCGGCCACCGCCCTCACCGACGCCGACCGGCGCGCCCCACTGGGCCTGGACCACCCTGCCTACGTCATCTACACCTCCGGGTCGACCGGCCGGCCCAAGGGCGTCGTCACGCCCTACCGGGGCCTGACCAACATGCTGCTCAATCACCAGGTGAACATCTTCGACCCGGCGATCGCCGGGGCCGGCGGACGGCGACTGCGGATCGTGCACACCGTGTCGTTCTCCTTCGACATGTCCTGGGAGGAGCTGCTCTGGCTGGTCGAGGGGCACGAGGTGCACGTCCTGGACGAACAGGACCGCCGTGATCCCGCCACCCTCACCGAGTACATCGACATCCACCGCGTCGACGTCCTCAACGTGACCCCCTCCTACGCCCAGCACCTGCTCGAACGCGGGCTGCTGGCCGACGGCGAGGGCCGCCACCGGCCGGCGCTGGTGCTGCTCGGCGGCGAGGCCGTCTCCGCCGCCGTCTGGGACGCGCTGCGTGACACCGACGGCGTGTGCGGCTACAACCTGTACGGGCCGACCGAGTACACCATCAACACCCTCGGCGGTGGCACCGACGACAGCGCCACCCCCACCGTCGGCCGGCCGATCTGGAACACCCGCGCCTACGTGCTCGACCGGCAGCTGCGCCCGGTGCCGCCGGGCACCGCCGGCGAGCTGTACATCGCCGGTGTCGGCCTGGCCCGCGGCTACCTGCGCCGCCCCGGCCTGACCGCCGACCGCTTCGTCGCCTGTCCGTTCGGCGCGCCGGGGGAGCGGATGTACCGCACCGGGGACCTGGTCCGCTGGCGCGGCGACGGCCTGCTCGACTACCTGGGCCGCGACGACGACCAGGTGAAGATCCGCGGCTACCGCATCGAACTCGGGGAGGTGGAGGCCGCCGTCGCCGCCGCCGGCACCGACCTGGCCGACCAGGGCAACCAGATCGGCCAGGTCGCGGTGGTCGTGCGCGAGGACAGCCCCGGGGCGAAGCAGCTTGTCGCCTACCTGGTCCCCGCCGGTGCCGGTGCGGTGGACGTGGCGGGGCTGCGGGCCCGGGTGGCCGGGCGGTTGCCGTCCTACGCGGTGCCGGCCGCGTTCGTCGTTCTCGACGCGCTGCCGCTGACCGTCAACGGAAAACTGGACCGCCGCGCCCTGCCGGCACCGGATCGTGCCCGCACGGCCGGCGCGAGCGAGCCGCGTGACGACCGGGAACGGGTGCTGTGCCGGCTGGCCGCGGACGTTCTGGGCCTGCCCGCGGTCGGCCCGGACGACAACTTCTTCGAACTGGCCGGCGACTCGCTGCTCGCGATGCGTCTGACCAGCCGGATCGCCGCGGCGCTCGGCGTGCCGCTGCGGGTGGGAACGCTGATGGCCGCCGCCACCATGGGACGTCTCGCCGAGCACCTCGCCGCGCCGCGGGCGGTGCTGGAGGCGGCGGAACGGGCCGCCTTCGACCCCGTCCTGCCCCTGCGCACCGACGGCGGCCGGGGTCTGCCACCGCTGTTCTGCCTGCATCCGCCGACCGGTCTGTCCTGGATCTACGCCGGTCTCGTGCCACACCTGGACGCGGGCCGCGCGTTGTACGGCCTGCAGGCCGAACGGCTCTCCGGCGGGGCCGGCGCGGACACCCTCGCCGCCGCCGGCGAGCAGTACGCCCGCCGCATCCTCGAGGTCCAGCCGCACGGGCCCTACCAGCTGCTGGGCTGGTCGTTCGGCGGCCAGCTGGCCTACGCGAGCGCCGCCGCGCTCACCGCCGCCGGCCACGAGGTCGCCCTGCTGGTCCTGCTCGACACCTATCCGATGACCGACGGTCCGACCCGGGGGCCGCAGGACCGGGCCGCCTTCAGCGAGCGGGAGACCCTCGACTTCGTGCTGGGGCTCGCGGGGCTCTCCCTCGACGACCTGCCGCCCGACGTCGACGCCCGGGACTGGGTGACGCGGGTCGCGCGCGACGCCGGCGGCGCGCTCGCCGGCTTCACCCGGGAGACGATCGACGCTGTCGCCGACGTCCACCACAGCGCGATCGAACAGATGCTGACCGCCGTCTATCCGCGCTACCGCGGTGACCTGCTGTTCGTCACCGCGCTCGGGGACCGCCCGGCCAGCGAGGCCGAGGACTACCTCGCCTGGGCCGAGCACGTCGACGGAGCCCTCACCCACCACAGCGTCACCCATCGCCACGGCGACCTGCTGACCCCCGCGGCCCTCGCCGACATCGGTCCGCTCGTCGCCCGTCACCTCGCCCCCGCACCGCCGTCGCCGTCCGCGGAGGAAAGCGCATGAAACCCGCCCCTGAACGGCAGCTGCTGTGGTCCTGCGTGCGGGCCTGCCGCGCGACGGTGGTGGCCGCGATGCTCGCCGGCGCGGTCCGCCAGTTCGCCCTGCTGGCCATCCCCTGGTGCCTGCAGCATGCCCTCGACGACGGCGTCACCGCGCATGACACCGGGCGGACGCTGGCCTGGGCCGGGGCGATCCTGGCCTGCGGACTCGTCCAGTTCGTCGGCCTGGTCGGCTGGGAATGGTGGGCGAACCTCGCCGACGCCCGGGTCGGGCAGGTCCTGCGGGCCCGGCTGATGCGCCGGCTGGCCACCCTCGACCGGGCCGCGCTGGTCGACTACGGCCACGGCGACCTGGCCACCCGCGCCGGCCGGGACACCGAACTGGTCCGCCAGTGGATCCACGGTCTGCCGGTGTGGGCGGTCGTGCTGACCACGTTCGCGCTGGTGCTGCCCGGCATCGCGACGATGGACACCGGCCTGCTGCTGGTGGTGCTCGCCATGGTGGTACCGCTGGCCGTGCTCAACGGCTGGTTCCCCGGCCGGTTCGGCCGGGCCAGCGCCGCGCTCGGTGCCGCCCACGCCGACCGGGCCGACGCCGTCGAGGACCTGCTCACCGCCAGCGCCGCGGTGCGCGGCCTCGGAGGCGAGCAGATGCTGGTGGCTCGCCACCACGAACGCAGCGCCGCGGTCACCGCGGCCACCGTCCGGGCGGCCCGCTACGCCTCGGCGTGGACAGCGCTCGGTCCCGCGGTGCCGCGACTCACCGTCGTCGCCGGCGTGTGGGTGGGCGGGCTGGCCGTTCTTGACGGGCGGCTCACTGTCGGCGGTCTCGTCGCGTTCGTCACCTGGATGACCACGCTCACCCTGGCGCTGCGGGTGGTCGTCGAACGGCTGGTGAACCGGGGTGACGCCGGCGCCGCCGCGAGCCGGCTGGTGGAGGTGCTCGCGTTGCTGCCCCGGGTCACCGACCCGGCGCAGCCGATCCCGCTGCCCACCGGCCCGGCCCCCCTGACGCTGCACGGCGTCACCGTCCGCCACGGTGATCGGGACGTGCTGCACAACCTGGACTTCACGGTCGCGCCGGGGGAGTTCGTCGCCGTCACCGGCCCGATCGGCAGCGGCAAGTCGACCCTGCTGCGGCTGCTCGCCCGCTGGGACGACCCGGATGCCGGCAGCGTGCGCTACGGCGACGTCGACCTGCGCACCGCCGCCGTCGACCAGGTGTCGGCCCGGATCGGTCTGGTGCCGCAACGCCCGGTGCTGCTCTCCGGCACCGTGACGGAGAACCTACGGCTGGGCCGTGACCCCGCACCCGACGCCGAGCAGGCCGCCTGCGTCGCCGCCGCCCTCGACACCGAACTCGCCGCCCTGCCCGACGGCCACGACACCGAGATCGCCGAGGGCGGTGGGTCGCTGTCCGGCGGGCAGCGTCAGCGCCTCGCGCTGGCCCGGGGCCTGGTCGGCGTCCCGTCGGTGCTGCTGCTCGACGACGTGAGCTCCGCGCTGGACCCGGACACCGAGCGGCGGGTCCTCGCCGCGGTCCGGGCACTGCACGTGCCGGGTACGACGGACCATCCGGCGGTGGTCTGGGTGACACACCGGGAGGCGGTCCTTGCGGCTGCCGACCGGGTGGTCGACCTGGCCGTCGTGGAAGCCGTGGAGGTGGCCTGTGGCTGAGCTGGCACTGCTCTCAGACGAGCCGGCGACCGAGCATCTGCTACGCCGGGTCTGGCCGTACCTGCGGCCGCACCGGCGGGTGGTGGGCGTCGCACTCGCGCTCAGCTTCGCCGACGCCGCCACCCTGGTGGCGATCGCGCCGATCATTGGAACGGCCACCGACGCGCTGACTCGCGGCGATCGGCACGGCCTCGCCGTCGCCGCCGTCGCGCTGCTGCTGGTGGTCCTCGGCCAGACCTGGCTGGCGCGCAGCAGCGAGCTGCGGCTGATCCTCGCCGGTGAGCGGATCGTGCGGGAGCTGCGCGAACAGGTCGTCGACGGGCTCGGCCGGGCGCCGCTGCGCTTCCTGGAGGCACACCGCACCGGTGTGCTGCTGCGCCGGGCCACCGGCGAGGTCGCCGATCTCGCCGCCTTCGTCCGCTCGAGCCTGCCCGACCTGCTCACCGCGGTCATCACCGGCGTGTTCACGCTGGTCCTGCTCCTGATCTACTCCCCGCTGCTGACCGCGGCACTGGTCGTGCTGTTCCTGCCGCCCGCGGTGCTGCTGATGCGCTCGTTCCGGAACGCGGCAGGGCCGGCGTTCGGCGGGCAGGCCGCCGCCGAGGCGACGGTCGCCGGGACGTTCGCCGAGACCCTCGGCGCCGGTGAGACCCTGCGGGCCACCGGTGGTCTGGGCCGGTGGTCGCGGCGGTTCGACCGGGAGAACGCCGCCGTGGTCGCGGCCGCGCGGCGGGTCGTCGTCGTGGAGAGCCGGGTCGCCGGCATCCTGATCATCGAGGGGCTGGCGCTGGCCGCGCTGCTCGCGCTCGGCGGCTGGCTGGTCGCCGAGGACCGGGTCGGCGTCGGCACCGTCGTGGTCTTCATCCTCGCCGGGCGCACCCTGTTCGAGACCTTCGACCAGGCCAGCCGGCTTGTCGGTGACGCCGAGGATGCCCGCACGGGCCTGGCCCGCCTGCTCGACCTGCTCGCGGCCACCGGCCCCGCCGCAGCGACGGATCCCGCGCCGATCGAGCTGCCGCGCCGCGGGGAGCTGCGGGCGGACGGGCTGACCTACCACTATGTGGCGGGCGTCGAGGTCCTGCACCGGATCGAGGCCGCCTTCCCGGCCGGCGACCGGGCCGGTCTTGTCGGCGCCACCGGCTCCGGCAAGACCACCCTGGTCAAGCTGCTTACCGGCCTGTACACACCGGACGGCGGGACGGTCCGCTACGCGGGCGTCGATCTGCGCACCCTCGCGCCCGCCACGCTGCGCCGGCACATCGTGCTGGTGCCGCAGGAGGTGCACGTCGTTGCCGGCACCCTCGCCGACAACCTCGCCCTGGTACCCGGGGGCGCACCGCGCGCCGAGATCGAGCGGGCGGTCACCGCGCTGGGCCTGACCGACTGGGTGGACGAGCAGCCGGGGGGCCTCGACACCGATCTCGGCGCCCGCGGCGAGCGTCTCTCCGCCGGCGAACGGCAGCTGATCGGACTGGTCCGCGCCGCGTTGGTCGACCCGGCGGTGCTCGTCCTGGACGAGGCCACCGCCCATCTGGACGAGGCCACCGCGGCCCGCCTCGAGACCGCCCTGGCCGAACTGCGTGCCGACCGAACGCTGATCGTGGTCGCCCACCGCCCGTCCACCGTGGCCCGCCTGCCGCGCCTGGTGCGGCTGCACGCCGGCGCCATCCAGAACGAGGGAACCGAGGTGAGAACGGATGTCCAGCGTGCGCCGGCCACATCCTGACCTGGCCGACGAGCGGGACTGGCCGGACTGGCAGTTCCCGGCGGTCGAGGTGCGTGCGGTGCGGCAGGTGACGCCCCGCACGGTACGGGTCACCGTCGGCGGGGCGCAGCTCGCCCGGTTCCGACCCGATCTGCCCGACCAGCACGTGAAGGTGTTCCTGCCCCCCTCGGGGCAGCGCCGCGCCGTGGTGCCGGTCGGTTCCGACTGGTATCCGGCGCTGCGGGCCCTGGCGGACGACGTCCGGCCGGCGATGCGGCTCTACACCGTGCGCGCGCACCGACCGGAACACCAGGAGATCGACCTGGACTTCGTCGTACACGGCGAGGGCCCGGGGTCGCAGTGGGCCCAGCAGGCCCGGCCGGGTGACGTCATCGGCCTGTACGGGCCGGTGGGCACCTACTACCCGCGGCCGGACGACGACTGGCAGCTGCTGGTCGCCGACGAGACGGCGTTGCCGGCGATTGCGCCGATCCTGGCCGGGCTCCCATCCGGGGGGCGCGCGCTGGTCCTCGTCGAGGTCGCCGACGCCGCAGAGGAGCAGCCGCTGCCGAGTGCGGGCGAGGTCGACCTGCGCTGGCTGCACCGCGACGGCATCCCGGCCGGGCGCAGCACCCTGCTGCTCGACGCGGTGCGCGCCGCCGACCTTCCCGCCGGCCGGGGCTATGCCTGGGTCGCGGCGGAGTCCGCGGCGGTCCGGGCGATCCGACGGCATCTGCTGGACGTGCGCGGCTTCGCCCGTGACGACGTCGAGTTCGCCGGCTACTGGAGCCACGGCGAGGTCGACGACCTGTGACCACGACCTGTGACCACGAGATGAGACACAACAGGTACCGGTTGACAATTTAGGTTAACCATACTTAACTCAGGCAATCTTAAGATTTTTCTCGTCTGCGACTGGGTGATCTTTCACCCCGAACAGGACTGAAATATGCGAAACCACCGTGTCGGCGCCCTGGTTGGCACCCCGCGAGCCGGCGCCAGGCGCAGGGGCAGCGCGGGCCGGATCCTCGCGGTCGTCACCGCCGCTCTGCTCGCCCTGCTGAGCGCCTGTGGCTCGGACGGCTCGGACGGCGGCGCGTCACCGCAGGCCGGCGGCAGCACCCGCACGATCACGACGGACAAGGGCTCGGTCGAGGTGCCGGCGAAGCCCACCCGGGTCGTCTCGCTGCTGTACTCGACCGCCCTGCTGCTCGACCTCGGTGTGACCCCCGTCGGCACGCTGCAGGAGTACGACGGCGACTATCCGGCCGACGAATGGGCGAAGGTCCAGAAGATCCCGGTGGTCGGCGCCAGCGAAACCGAGATCAACTACGAGCAGGTCGCCCAGCTGCGCCCCGACCTCATCGTCAGCACCCAGCGTCGCGCGGAGGACTTCGGCTACGAGCGGCTGCGCCAGATCGCGCCGACAGCGTTCTTCGTGGCGGAGACCCCGGCGGAGATCCTCGCCGTGCTGCCGAAGATCGCCGACGCGGTCGGGAAGTCCAGCGAGGTCACGGCCCGCGCCAAGGAGTACGAGGCCCAGGCGACGTCCATTCGCGCCGAGCACGCGGGCGTGCTGGCGAACAACACCTTCGCCTATGTCGAGGGCGGTCCCGACGGCTTCGTCGCGAACTCCCCGGTGTCCTGGCCGGGTCTGTTCATGGAGAAGGCGGGGCTGCGTTTCTCGTCGGTGGCCTCCGGTGAACGGGAGGCACGCGGCGTGCGGCTGTCGCTGGAGGAGATCTCCAAGCTGGCGGACGTCTCCGTGCTGTTCTACGGCGTCGGTCAGGACGGCAAGCCCGACCAGGGCACGTCCGCGCTGCTGGACAACCCCGCCTGGGCGAACCTGCCCGCGGTGAAGGCCGGGCACGTCTACCCGATCCAGTACGGCTACCAGTACAGCTACGAGGGCGCAGGCCTGATCCTCGGCCAGATCGACGAGGCCCTGACCAAGCTGTCCTGACCGATCCAGATCCCGATGATCGCAATTTCGACGTTCGCTGACCGCAGGATCGCGGAGGTTCACATGGCGCACGAGACCACCGCCCGCTGGTACGAGCTGGTGCCACGGGTACTGGAGGTCCGGCGGGTGGCACGAGTCACGCCACGTACGGCCCGGATCACGCTGGGGGGCTCCGACCTGGCCGGCTTCCAGCAGGCAGCCCCCGGCGACCACGTGAAGGTCTGCCTGCCGGTCCCGGGTGGGGACGGCGAGCCGGTGCTGCCGGTCTTCGGGGACGACGGCATGGAGCCGACGCCTCCCGACCGGCCGCAGCCGATCATGCGGGACTACACGGTGCGGGCGCACCGGCCGGAGGCGGGCGAGCTCGACCTGGACTTCGTCCTGCACGTCGGCGGCGCCGCGGCGCAGTGGGCGGCCGCGGCGGCGCCGGGCGACCGGATCGGCATCGTCGGTCCGCGTGGTTCGCTGATCGTCCCGTTCGACTACGACTGGTATCTGCTCGGCGCCGACGAGACCGGGCTGCCGGCCCTGGCCCGCTGGTTGGAGTCCCTGCCCGCCGGTGTCCCGGTCACGGCGTTCGTCGAGGTCGCCGATGCCGAGGACGAGCAGAAGATCGACTCGGTGGCCGACGTGTCGCTGACCTGGTTGCACCGGGCCGGGGTGGCGCCGGGGCGCAGTGACGTGCTGGAGCGGGCCGTGCGGGCGTTCGTCCCGCCGGCCGGTGACGGGTTCGTCTGGTTCGCGGGGGAGGCCGGCACGTTGCGACCCATCCGTCGCCACGTCCGCAACGAGCTCGGTATCCACCCCGACCACACCGACATCGACGGCTACTGGAAGGCCGGCACCGTCAACCTCGATCACCACGAGGCCGACCCTGACGTGGCCGACGGGGGCGCCGGCGCATGACGTCGCGCTGGTGGCGCCGCCCGCGGCCACGTCCGGAGGCGGACCTTCGTCTGGTCTGCTTCGGGCATGCCGGGGGCGGCGCCACGTTCTACCGGTGGCTGGCCGAGCTCGACGGCGATGTCGAGGGCGGCGTCGAGGTCGTGCTCGCCCAGTACCCGGGGCGGGAGAACCGGGTACTGGAGAACATGCCGGCGACGATGGCGGCGCTGGTCGACGAGGTGGTGCCGCTGTTGCCACCGGGGCCGCTGGCCCTGTTCGGCCACAGCATGGGGGCACTGGTCGCCTATGAGGTCGCCCGGCGGCTGGCGCAACCGGCGGACCTGCGCGCCCTGATCGTCTCCGGTCGTCCGGCGCCCGGCTGGCAGGTCTCCCACACCCTGCACCAGCGATCCGACGCCGAGCTCGTCGAGTTGGTGCGTGACCTCGGCGGTACCGACGCCGCGGTGCTCGACCACCCGGAGCTGCGGGCCCGGATGGTTGCGGTGATGCGTGCCGACCTGCGGCTGGTCGAGGGCGCCGCACCGGTCGTGGACGGCGCGCTGACCGCGCCGGTGCACGCGATGGCAGGGCTCGCGGACCGCGCCGCCCCGCCGGAGCAGATGATCGGCTGGGCCGGCGTGACCCGCGGCGCCTTCGCGTTGACGACGTTCCCCGGCGGCCATTTCTACCTGGTGGACCAGGCCGCGCAGGTGCGCGCGGGCATCCTCGCCGCGCTACGGACCGAGGCGGCGGCATGAGACCCCCGGCGACGCGGATGCGCGCAGCCACGAGTGACGCGCCATGAGCACCGACAGCACCGCGGTGGGCACCGTCGTCGAACCCCGGCTCCCGACTGCGGCTCCCGCGGCCCGGTCCGGTCGCGGATCCGGACCGGGCCGCGGACCTGGCCGGTTCGGCAGGCCGGCGGGGCTCGCGTTCGCCGGCGTGCTGCTGGCGGTGACGGTCGTCGCCAGCGTGACGATCGGCGCCCGGCAGATGTCGCTGGGCACGGTCATCCATGTCCTGCTGCACCGGGACGACTCCTTCGACTCGCTGGCGTTGTGGGACCAGCGGCTGCCCCGCACGGTGCTGGGTGTGCTCGTCGGCGCGGCGCTCGGGGTCGCCGGTGCGCTGATGCAGGCGCTGACCCGTAACCCGCTGGCCGACCCCGGCATCCTCGGCGCGAACGCGGGCGCGGCAGCGGCGATCGTCACCGCCTCGGGACTGCTCGGGCTGACCAGCCCGATCAGCTACGTGTGGTTCGCGTTCCTCGGTGCCGCCGTGGCATCCTCGCTGGTCTACCTGCTGGGCCTGGCCGGCCGCAGCACCGCGGACCCGGCACGCCTCGCCCTCGCCGGTACGGCGCTGAGCGCCGGGCTGGTCGGTTACATCCAGGCGCTGGTCCTGCTCGACTCCGACACCTTCGACCTGTTCCGGTTCTGGTCAATCGGGTCGCTGGCCGGCCGCGAGCATGCGGTGCTCGTCCAGTTGGCGCCGTTTCTGCTGCTCGGGCTGCTGCTGGGGGTGCCGCTCGGCCGGCCGTTGAACGCGCTGGAGATCGGGGACGACAGCGGACGGGCGCTCGGCGCGTCGTTGGCCCGTACCCGGGTGCTGGCCGCACTCGTGGTGACGCTGCTGTGCGGCGCCGCCACGGCGGCCGCGGGTCCGCTGGTGTTCGTCGGGCTGGTCGTGCCGCATGTGGTGCGGGCGTTCAGCGGGCCCGACCAGCGCTGGATCCTGGCCTACTCGGTGGTGCTCGCACCGGTGCTGCTGCTGGTGGCGGACATTCTCGGTCGGGTCGTCGCCCGTCCCGGGGAACTGGAGGTCGGTATCGTCACCCAGCTGATCGGGGCGCCGGTGTTCGTCTACCTGGTCCGTCGTCGTCGGGTGGTGCCACTGTGATGCCGGGAAAGGCAGTGACGCCGGGAAAGGCAGTGATGCCGGGAAAGGTCGTGATGCCGCTGCGTCTCGGGCGGTCGGTGGCGATGCGGGTGGACGTGCGGGCGGTCGTCGTCTGCGGGCTGCTGGGAGTCGGCGTACTCGGGGTCGGGGTGCTCGCCATCGGCACCGGCGACTACACACTCTCCCCGCGCGAGGTGATCGAGACGCTGCTCGGCGACGGGCCACCGGGCGCCAGCTTCATCGTCGAGCGCCTGCGCCTGCCGCGGGCGGTGTGCGGGCTGCTCGTCGGCGCGTCGCTCGGGGTGGCCGGTGGGATCTTCCAGAGCCTGTCGCGTAACCCGCTGGGCAGCCCCGACATCATCGGATTCACCAACGGGGCGGCCACCGCCGCGGTGATCGCGATTCTGCTGTTCGGGGCCGGGGCCGACCTGACCGCGGTCGCCGCCATCGTCGGCGGGTTGGTGACCGCCCTGGTCGTCTACCTGCTTGCGCTGGGGCGCGGGCCGGGCGGCGGGGCTGGGGGGCAGGGCTACCGGCTGGTGCTCGTGGGCATCGGCGTGAGCGCCACGCTCGCGGGGATCACCGCCTACCTGCTGGCCCGCGCCGAACAGGAGCAGGCGGTGGCGGCGACCGTCTGGCTGGTCGGCAGCCTCAACGGGCGGGGCTGGGAGCAGGTCCGCCCGGTCGCCCTGGCCCTCGTCGTGCTGCTGCCGGTGGCCCTCGCGCTGGCACGACCGCTGCGGATGATGGAGATGGGCGATGAGCCTGCGGCGGCGCTCGGCGTGCGGGTGGAACGGACCCGGATCGTGCTCGTGCTCGTCGGGGTCGGGCTCACCGGGGTCGCGACGGCCGCCTCCGGCACGATCGGGTTCGTCGCGCTGGCCGCGCCGCAGCTCGCTCGCCGCCTGACCCGCACCACCGGTCCCGGTCTGGTGTCGGCGGCACTGATGGGTGCATTCGTGCTTGCCGTCAGCGATCTCGTGGCGCAACGGGCGTTCGCGCCCACCCAGCTGCCGGTCGGGGTGGCCACGGCATCGGTGGGCGGCCTGTATCTCGTCTGGCTGCTGTCGCGGGAATGGCGGGCGCATCGTGGCTGACCCAAGCGCAGGCGCCACGTTCCGTTTCTCCTTTTTCTGTTACTCCTTTTCCCTTCTATTTCTTGTTTTTTCCTCCCATTGATTTAGGTTAACTTAACCTTATGAACGGAAGGGGTGTGTGGGAATGAGCACTGCCGGCCCGCGCCAGATCCTTGATCTTGACGTGGGAGTAGCCGTCGTCAGTGGGGCTGCCGGGGGGATCGGAGCCGCAGTGGTCGAGCAGATGGCCCATGCCGGTGCGCGGGTCGTCGCCGTCGACCGTGACCAGGCCCGCCTCGAACGGCTTGCCACGGTGTACCGGGCGGACGGGCTCGACGTCACCACCCGTTGCCTCGACGTCGGCGCCCAGGCCGCCGTCGCCGAACTGATCGACTGGATCGAGCGCACCATCGGTCCCATCGACGCCCTGGTCAACGGAGCCGGCGTGCTGCGCACCGGGCCGGTCTGCGCGACCTCCGCCGCGGACTGGGCGGAGGTGTTCACGGTCAACGCCACCGGGGTCTTCCACCTCAGCCAGGCGGTGGCCGCCCGGATGGCGCCGCGCCGACGCGGCTCGATCGTCACCATCGCGTCGAACGCCGCCGGCGTCCCGCGGCGCGACATGGCCGCCTACGCCGCGTCCAAGGCCGCCGCCGCCCACTTCACCCGGTGCCTGGGCCTGGAACTCGGGCCGTTGGGCATCCGCTGCAACGTGGTCAGCCCCGGCTCCACCGACACGGCGATGGGCCGGGCGGCCTGGCCCGGCGACGACGGCGTCCGCGGCGTGATCACCGGATCCCTGGCCGACTACCGCACCGGGATCCCGCTGGGGCGGGTCGCCGACCCGCACGACGTCGCCGACGCCGTGCTGTTCCTGCTCTCCGAGCGCTCCCGCCACGTGGTCCTGCATGACCTGTACGTGGACGGCGGGGCGACCCTGCGCGCGTGACCCGTCCACCGCACGTGAGCTGTGCGCCACGTCCAAGGAGGCCCCGTTGCTCCCGCTGCTGACCGAATCCGCGGACCTGCTGGCCGACTATCGACCTGGGCGATCGTTCTACTTCGCCTCCGACCGCGGCACCCTGCTCGCCGAGGGCACGGCCGCGACCGTGGCCACGGGCCCCTGGGGCGAGGCCGCCGCGGGCCTGCGCGCCGAGCTTGCCGCCCTGCACACCCTCGACCAGGTCGACGGGGCCGGCGTGCCCGGCACACCCCGGCCGGTCGTCGCGGTCGGGGTGCTGCCCTTCGACTCCGACCGCCCTGGCCACCTGGTCGTCCCCGCCCGCATCCAGGAATCCGGCCCGAACGCCGCCGCGCGCGGGCCCGTCGCCCTCCCCGCGGCGGTGCCGGGTGGGGGCGGAGCCCGGCCCGCCCGGTCGCTGCCCAACCCGGCCGACTATGCCGACGGCGTCGCCCGCGCCGTCGAACGGATACGCGCCGGCGAGCTCGACAAGGTCGTGCTCGCCCGCGTGCTGCGGGTGCCGGGCCCGGTCGACGCGGTGCACCTGCTGCGCCGGCTGGCCGCCCGCGACCCGCATGCCTACCTCTTCGGCGCCGAGACCGGGCCGGTCGCCGGTGCATCGGCGTTCCAGGCGCCGGGATCCACCCTGGTCGGGGCCAGCCCCGAGCTGCTGCTGTCGCGGCGCGGACCGCTGGTCGTCAGCAACCCGCTGGCCGGCTCCGCGGCGCGCAGCCCCGATCCGGTCGAGGACCGCCGTCGTGCGGCGGCGCTGCTCGCCTCGAGCAAGGACGCCTACGAACATGCCCTCGTCGTGCGTGCGATCGCCGAGCGGCTCCGCCCGTTCTGCCTGGGCCTCGACGTGCCGGCGGCACCGAGCCTGATCCGCACCGCGACGATGTGGCATCTGTCCACCCGGATCAGTGGCTGGCTCGCCGACCCGGACGTGTCCGCGCTGCGGCTGGCCGCGGCGGTGCATCCCACCCCGGCGGTGTGCGGCTGGCCGACCACGACCGCCCGCCGGGTGATCGGCGAGCTCGAACCGTTCGACCGCGGCTGCTACACCGGGCTCGTCGGCTGGTGCGACGCGTCCGGCGACGGAGAGTGGGCACTGGCGATCCGCTGTGCCCAGATCACCGAGGACGGCGCGATGTCCGTGTACGCCGGGGCCGGAATCGTCGCCGCGTCGGATCCGAGTGCCGAACTGGCCGAGACCTCGGCGAAGCTGCGCACGATCGGCGCCGCCGCCGGACTGGGAGAGGACCTGTGATGCTGGACGGGGCGGTCGGCTGGCCCGCGGAGTTCGCCGCGCGTTACCGGGCGGCCGGGTACTGGGCCGGGCAGACCTTCGGTGCGATGCTGCGGGCCCGCGCCGCGGCCCACGGCGACGCCGTCGCCCTGATCTGCGGCGACCGGCGCTGGACCTACGCCGACCTGGACGCCCGCGCCGACCGGCTGGCCGCCGGCCTGCTCGAACTCGGCCTGCGCCCGCGCGACCGGGTGGTCGTCGCACTCCCGAACATCGCCGAGTTCGCGGCGGTCTGCTTCGCGTTGTTCCGCCTCGACGCGATTCCCGTGTTCGCCCTGCCCGGACACCGCGCCAGCGAACTCACCCACTTCGCGTCGGTCACCGAGGCGACCGCCCTGATCACCATCGACCAGCACGCCGGGTTCGACCACGCGGCCCTGGCCGCACGCGTGCGTGACGTCGTCGACAGCCTCCAGCACCTCGTCATCGCCACCGCCACCGCCACGACCATGACCGCGGCCGCATCGGCGCTTCCCTCGGGCGCCGTCGCCCTCGACGAGCTGTACCGGCCGGTGCGCGCGCTGCCCGACCCCGAGCCGTCCGACGTCGCGTTGCTGCAGGTCTCCGGCGGCAGTACCGGGCTGCCGAAACTGATCCCCCGGACCCACGACGACTACCTGTACAGCGTCCGGGAAAGCGCTCGGATCTGCGGGCTGACCCCGGACAGCGTGTACCTGGCCGTGCTGCCCGTGGCGCACAACTTCCCGCTGAGCTCACCCGGCCTGCTCGGAGTGCTCGATGCCGGCGCCCGCGTCGTGATGGCCACCCACCCCAGTCCCGACACGGCCTTTCCGCTGATCGACGAGCACGGCGTCACCCTCACCGCGCTGGTGCCGCCGCTGGTCGGCGCCTGGCTGCGGTCGGCGGCCACCACCCGCCACGATCTGACCAGCCTGCGCACCATCCAGGTCGGTGGCGCGAAGCTGTCCGAGACGCTCGCCCTTCGGGTACCGGACGAACTCGGCGCCCGCCTGCAGCAGGTGTTCGGGATGGCCGAAGGCCTGGTCAACTACACCCGTGACGACGACCCCGACGAGATCGTCCACACCACCCAGGGGCGTCCGATCAGCCCCGACGACGAGATCCGGGTGGTCGACGACGACGACGTCGACGTCGCACCGGGCGAGACCGGCCATCTGCTCACCCGCGGCCCGTACACGATCCGCGGCTACTACCGCGCCGCCGAGCACAACCGTCGGGCCTTCACCGCCGACGGCTACTACCGCACCGGCGACATCGTCCGCCTGACCCCCACCGGCCACCTGGTCGTCGAGGGTCGGGCCAAGGACCAGATCAACCGGGGCGGCGAGAAGATCGCCGCGGAGGAGGTGGAGAACCACCTGCTCGCCCACCCGCGGGTCCACGACGCCGTCGTCGTCGCCATGCCCGACCCCTACCTCGGCGAACGGGTCTGCGCGTTCGTCGTCCCGGCCGCTGGTGCCGCTGGTGCCGCTGGTGCCGCTGGTGCTTCTGGCGCCTCAGCTGATTCCGGGGAACCGCCGCCGGACGGGCCACGGCTGCGGGGTTTTCTGCGGATGCGGGGCCTGGCCGACTACAAGCTGCCCGACCGTTTCCAGATCGTCGACCAGTTCCCCCACACCGCCGTCGGCAAGATCAGCCGTGCGGAGCTGCGTGCCGCCCTGACCCGTCAGCTCGCCGCCGCGCCCACTCCCACCGCCGCGCCCACCCTGACGCCCTGACCTTCTCGTCCCCACCTCCACCACGCACGCCGATCCAAGGAGCACCTGCCCGATGGGCCTGCCCGCCGTGAGCGCCTACCCGATGCCCACCGAGCCCGAACTGCCCGCCAGCCGGGTTGACTGGACGCCCCAGCCGGCTCGCTGCGCCCTGCTCATCCACGACATGCAGGAGCACTTCCTGCGGATCTATCCCGCCGGGCAGTCCCCGACGCGAGAGCTACTGGCGAACATCGTCCGATTGCGCGCCGCCGCGAACGCCCTGGACGTTCCGGTCATCTACACCGCCCAGCCGCCGGACGTCCCGCCCGCGCGGCGCGGCCTGCTGTGGGACTTCTGGGGCCCTGGCCTGCGCGCCGGCAACGAGTCGGTCGTCGCCGACCTCACCCCCGCTCCCGGGGACAGGGTGCTTGCCAAGCATCGGTACAGCGCCTTCCACCGCACGGGTCTGGCCGACCTCCTTGCCGACGCCGGCCGCGACCAGCTCGTGATCTGCGGCGTCTACGCGCACATCGGCATCAACGCCAGCGCCTGTGAGGCGTTCATGGGCGACATCGCGCCGTTCCTCGTCGCCGACGCCATCGCCGACTTCTCCCGCGACGCCCACGACGCCGCCCTGCGCACCGCCGCCAGCCAGTTCGCCGTCCCCCTGACCGTCGAGCGCCTGCTCGTCGCCTGGTCGCACGCCCAGGCCGAGGAGGCGGTCCCGGCGCGGTCCCGGCTGCCATGACGGGACGCCGCCGTGATCCACGAGAACCGCTCTGGGTCTACCCGCCGTCGGTGTGGCGGGCGGCGGCTGCCGGGTACGGGGTGCCACCGCGCGGGCGGCGGCGTTTCCAGGCGCGGGTGTCGCGGGGCTCGGCGTAGGGTTCGGCGTCCGAGGGCAGGCCGCCGAGCAGGGCGCGTTCCCGGGCGATCTCCGCGTCGAACTCGAGGCCGAGCAGGATCGACAGGTTCGACAGCCACAGCCAGACCAGGAAGACGATGACGCCGGCCAGGGTGCCGTAGGTCTTGTTGTACGAGCCGAAGTTCGCCACGTATACGGCGAAACCGGCGGACGCGGCGAGCCAGAGCACCACGGCGAGGACGCTGCCCGGGGTCAGCCAGCGAAAGCCCGGCACCCGTACGTTCGGCGTCGACCAGTACAGCAGCGCGATCGTGATGCCCATCAGCACCACGAGCACCGGCCACTTCGCATACGACCAGGCGTGCAGGGAGCCGACGTCCACCCCGAGGATCGCCCCGATCCGTTCGGCGGCCCCGCCGGAGAGCACGACGATGGCCGCACTCGCCCCGAGCAGAACGACGAGTGCGATGGTCACGGCCAGCCGCAGCGGCACGACCTTCCAGACGGGACGTCCCTCGGTCATGTCGTAGACCACGTTCGCCGCCCGGATGAACGCCGCGATGTAACTGGACGCCGACCACAGCGCCCCGACCAGACCGACGATGGCGAGCACACTGCCGGTGCCGGGGCTGTCGCGCAGGTTGGTGACGGCGTCGCGCAGGACGTCACGGGCCGAACCCGGCGCGAGCTGTTGCACGTTGGTCAGAATCCGGTCGGCCTCGTCGTCACCGACCAGCCCGACCATCGACACCAGCACCAGCAGCGCCGGGAAGATCGCCAGCACGCCGTAGTAGGTGAGGGCGGCGGCGCGGTCGGGTAGTTCGTCATGGCGGAACTCCCGCACGGTCCGCCGCAGCACCGCGAACCACGACCGGAACCGCAGCTGCGAGGGCCGCTGCGGCATCGTCGCGTCACCGGACGCCCCTGGCCCGGACGTGGCGCCACCCGCCTGGCCGCTGACGTCGACACCGCTGACGCTGACGTCGACACCGCTGACGCTGACGTCGACACCGCTGACGCTGGGGTCGGCTCCGGCCGTGGGGGCCGATGCCGACGTCGGCGCGATCTGCTGGGCGGGGATGGTCTCGGTGGCCGTGGTGGAGCTACGCGTGCGTCGGCGCTGTCGCCAGGTCGCGGGCATGAGGGAATCCTTGACCATGGCGACCCGTGGTGAAACGTCGCGCCCCCCACGGACGACTGCCGCACGGGTGACGGTCGTCTCCACCGGAGCCGGCCCGGCCGGTGGGGCGGGCTCAGCCGCTGGGGCGGTTCAGCCGGTGGTGACCAGGGTCGTGCCGGTCGGTCCCCACTCGAGGTCCCAGCCGTAGCGGGCCGCGGCCTCGGCCTGGGTGCGCGGATCGAAGTCGTTCTCCCGCCGGATGACCAGATCGTCCTCGACGATGTGGAAGGACGCGACCACGCACAGCGGCGCATCGTCGGGTGCCGCGCCCAGACGCACCGTCAACCGCTCGCCGGACGCGGCGCGGACGTCCAGTTCGGCCCGTAGCTGCGCCCACGGCGGCACCCCGCGCAGACCGTAGGCGTACACGAAGAACCGGTGGAACGTGGGCAGCGAGGCCAGATCGACGAACAGCGTCTGCCCGTCCCGTTCGTCGCGTCGCCCCAGCCGCAGCACCTGCCGGCGCGCTCCCCGCCCGGGCGCGCTGACCAGCCCGTCCAGTTCCTGCAGCACACCGGACGCCCCGCCCGCCGCACCGGACCCGGCCTGCCACAGACATCCCAGGTGGAGGTTGCTGGGCCGGGGAAGTCCGCTGCGGGTGGTCAGCGCCGACCAGCGCAGTGTGACGGTCATGGCACCGGTGCCCCGGTTCGCCGCGGTCCAGATGGTGGCCGGATGGTCGTCGTCCAGCGCGGCGACCCGCTCGATGCGCTGACGGTGGCGCGACGAGTGCGCCCCGACCCGGGCCGTGGGTGAGAACGGCTCGCCTGCCCCGGAGTCCCCACCCGCCGGGCCCGGTTCCGCGCAACCGCGCCCGAGCCCGTCGCCCCCCTGACGTCCGGGCGGCCCCTGCCCGTTCGACGAGGGGCCCCCGCCGTCACGCGTGGCCGTGGGTCCCCCCAGATCAAGCGCGGAGCGCCCCGCCCCCGGGTGCGCTGACCCCTGCCGGACGGACGGTGGTGCCTCGTCGTCGCCCAGATCGAGCGCGCTTCGTCGCGCGGGCGTGGGTGGCCGCGGCGGTGTCGGCGCTGCCGGCGACGGCCGAGGCGGTGCTGCCGGTGCCGGTGCCGCCGGTGCCGGTGGTGGGGCGGCGGCTGGTTTCGATCTCGGTGTCGCGGGCTGCGATGCCGACCTGGGTGTCGCCGGGGAGGACTGCGACGCGGGCCGAACCGGAGGCTGGCTGTTCGGGTGGGGCTGGCGGTTCGGGTGGGGCTGGGCG